>NZ_JBSFRU010000064.1:0-22817 GCF_053589395.1 Nocardia sp. NPDC003345 | reverse complement strand
GCGGCCCCGGCTAGAACAGACTGATCGGATTAACGATGTCGGCCGCCAATGTGAGGATCATGTAGGCGCCTCCCAGGACAACTGCCGCATAGGTGAGCGGCAACAGTTTGAGGTAGTCCACCGGACCGCCGGGCGGCAGCCCGCGCAGGCCACGCACCGTATTCCGGATTTTTTCGAAGATCACGACCGCGATATGCCCGCCGTCGAGGGGAAGCAGG
Source organism: Nocardia sp. NPDC003345 (assembly GCF_053589395.1). Classification (NCBI taxonomy): domain Bacteria; kingdom Bacillati; phylum Actinomycetota; class Actinomycetes; order Mycobacteriales; family Nocardiaceae; genus Nocardia; species Nocardia sp. NPDC003345. Next base: position 22,599 of record NZ_JBSFRU010000064.1, on the reverse strand, counting down.
GGTAGCAGGTTGAACACACCCAGGAAGAAGTTCAGGCTGGCCAGCAGGAGGATGAACCAGCCCCACATCCCGGCTTCGAAACTCTCGCCGCCCAGGCGGCTGGCGCCGTACACACTCACCGGAGTGTCCGCGTCCCGTTCACCACCGGTGACCGCCTCCCAGAGCGCACCGACTTTCTGCGGTAGCTGCACCAGGGACTGGGCCGTACGCACGGCCAGATCTGCCGTGAACACCGCCGAGGCGGGGAGTGCGGCGATCGGCCCGTAGGAAACCGGCCCCTGGGACTCCAGGGTCACCCCGACCGCGGAGATCTCCCGCTGAGTGCCGTCCTCGGCGTAGCGACCCACTCGTTCGGGTGTGACCTCGACGGTCAACTCCCGGCCGTCACGTTCGACGGTGTAGGTGAGCGTGCCCGTCTTCTCCTGGGTCGCGGCCTGGAATTCCGCCCAGGTCTCCACCGCAACGCCGTCGACCGCGGTCACGGTGTCACCGGGCTGCAGGCCCGCGCGTTGCGCGGGGCCCGCACCCGAACATTCGGCGAAGCTCAGATCGGGTTTCTGGGCCGGTACACAACCCACCGCGCCCACGGTGGGGCTGGGTTCCGAGAGCCTCGGCAGGCCCGCGGTCATCGCCAGCACCACGATCAGCAGGAACGCCAGCAGGAAATTCATGAAGATTCCGCCGAACATGACGACGAGCCGTTTCCAGGTGGCCTGCCGGTACATGGCCCGATCGACCTCTTCGGGCTCCAACTCCTCCAGCGCCGTCATACCGGCGATATCGCAGAACCCCCCCAGTGGGAGTGCCTTGACGCCGTACTCGGTTTCACCACGCCGGAACGAGAAGATCTTCGGCCCGAAACCGACGAAATAGCGGCGCACCTTCATTCCGGTGGCCTGTGCCGCCCACATATGCCCGCATTCATGGAGCGCGACCGAGAAAGTGATACCGAGGGCGAACAGGACGAACCCCAGAACGAACAGCATGTGGTCTACAGCCCTCCTGCGATGTGCAGATCAGTGTTCCGACTCGCACGAAAGACCGGTACGGCCGCGAGCGCAGTGTCTACTGTAATAGCAGGGAGCCCCCGCCTCGACCAGCCCCGCCCGCCCTCATCCGGAGACAACGGCCCGCGCGCGATCCCGCGCCCAGCGGTCGGCCGCCAGCACTTCGGCGACATCGGCGGGATCGGCACACCACTGATCGGCGGCGCCGACCACGCGCTCGACGCTCCGCACGATATCCGGAAAACGGATGCGGCCCTCGAGGAACGCCGATACCGCGATCTCGTTGGCGGCGTTGAACACAGCCGTCACCGAACCGCCGAGCCGGCCCGCATGCCGGGCCAGCTCCACCGCCGGGAAGACCGCGTTGTCGACCGGTTCGAAGGTCCAGGTGCTCGCGGTCCCGAAGTCACACGCCGCCGCGGCGCCGGGAACCCGGTCCGGCCAGCCCAGTGCCAGCGCGATCGGCAGTTTCATATCGGGAGGACTGGCCTGGGCCAGCGTCGACCCATCGGTGAAGGTGACCATCGAATGCACTATCGACTGCGGGTGCACGGTCACGTCGATCCGGTCGTACGGTATGCCGAACAACAGGTGCGCCTCGATCAGCTCGAGTCCCTTGTTGACCAGCGAGGCCGAGTTGAGGGTGTTCATCGGGCCCATGGACCAGGTCGGATGCGTTTTCGCCTCGGCCGGGTTCACCGAGTTCAGCATGTCGGTGGTCCACCCACGAAACGGGCCACCGGAAGCCGTGAGGACCAACTTCGCGACTTCGGATTCCCGCCCGCCGCGCAGGCACTGCGCCAGCGCCGAATGCTCCGAATCCACCGGCACGATCTGCCCCGGTTTCGCCGCGCGGGTGACAAGCGAACCGCCGGCCACCAGGGATTCCTTGTTGGCCAGTGCGAGCGTGGCACCCGATTCGAGCGCGGCCAGGGTCGGCTCCAATCCGAGGGACCCCACAAGCGCGTTGAGCACGACATCGGCCTCGGTCCGGCGGACCAGTTCGGTCACCGCGTCCGGGCCACCCAGGCCGACTCCGAGCGCGCGCGCCGCCGCCGGATCCGCGACCGCGACATTGTCGGTTCCGGTCGCGGCCATCTGTTCGGCCAGCAACTCGGTACGTCCACCTCCGGCCGCCAGTCCGACGATGCGGAACCGGCCCGGGTTGGCGGCGATCACTTCGAGCGCCTGGGTACCGATCGAACCAGTGCTACCGAGCAGGAGGACTCTACGGATGTCTGACACAGGCCCATTCTCTCCGACCGGGCGGCCGCAGGCTACGACGGGCGGTCGTAGCCTGCGAGGGCGGCAACAGGCGGCCGATGGCGCCGCACTCGTATCCGGGTGCCGCGCGAATACGCATCACACCCCGGTGCCGGCGGTGTCCTCCAGGGCGTCGACCACGTATTCGGCGATGGCGAGCGACGAGGTCGCCGCGGGTGAGGGCGCATTGCGGACCGCGGTGACCGGGCCGAGCCGGTCGATCCGGAAGTCGTCCACCAGGCTGCCGTCGGCGTCGAGGGCCTGCGCCCGGACCCCGCTGCCGCCGCGCACCACATCCGCGGCGCCGATCGCCGGAATATAGCGCTGCGCCCGGCGCATGTACGCCGACTTCGACAGCGATCCGTACATCTCCTCGATTCCGGTACGCCAATGCTGCCGCGCCATCCGCCGGAAACCCGGCCAGCGCAGGGTATCCGAGAGGTCACGCGCCGAGAACTGCCCGCGCCGATACCCTTCCCGCGCGAACGCGAGCACCGCGTTGGGACCCACCTCCACCGTGCCCGATACCCGCCGCGTGAAATGCACGCCCAGAAACGGATAACGCGGGTCGGGGACCGGATACACCAGCCCCCGCACCATCTCCGCCTTCGTGGCGACCACGTCCATGTATTCCCCACGGAACGGCACGATCCGGGGGCCGCGGCCGCCGCCGGCCAGCCCCGCCACGGTGTCGGCGTGCAGCCCGGCGCACACGATCACCCGGTCGGCCCGCAGGCTCTGCGCACCAGCAGAAATCTCGATTCCCGAGGCGTTCGGCGTGATCGCGTCGACCGTGCTCGACAGTCGCACTTCTCCACCGGAACTCCGCAGGTCCGCCGCGAAGGATTCGGCGATGCGGCCGAAATCGGTGATCGCGGTCCGCGGCGAGTACAGGGCCGCGATGCCCTCCGCGAACGGTTCGATCTCCCGGATCCCGCTCCGGCCGACCCGGCGCAACCCGGGCACCGAGTTCTCCCCCGCCCGCGCCTCCAGCGCTTCCAGCCGCGGCAGCTCAGCCTCGTCGACCGCGATCACGAGTTTGCCGCATTCGTCGTAGGGCAGGCCGCGATCCACGCAGTACTCCCGCAGCAGTGACCGGCCCCGCGCGCACAACGAGGCCTTCAAACTGCCCGGCTGATAATAGATCCCGGCATGGACCACACCGGAGTTGTGCCCGGTCTGATGGGCGGCGACCCGATCCTCTTTCTCCAGCACGACGATCCGGTCACCCGGGCGGCGACGCGCCAGTTCCCGCCCGATCGCCAACCCCACGATCCCCGCCCCGACGATCGCGACCACCCGCTCGGTCACACGTGTCCTCAGCCTTCGGCGGCGAGCTGACCGCAGGCGGCCGCGATCTCCTGGCCACGGGTATCCCGGACCGTACAGGGCACTCCCTGGGCCTCCACCCGGCGGACGAATTCCCGTTCCACCGGTTTCGGGCTGGCATCCCATTTGCTGCCCGGGGTGGGGTTGAGGGGGATGACGTTGACGTGTACCCGCGAACCGAGCGCCTTGTGCAACTCGGCGCCCAGCATGTCGGCCCGCCAGGGCTGATCGTTGATATCGCGGATCAGCGCGTATTCGATGGAGACCCGCCGACCGGATTTATCGGCGTAGTAGCGCGCCGCGTCGAGCACCTCGCGCACCGGCCAGCGGTTGTTCACCGGGACCAGGGTGTCGCGCAGTTCGTCGTCGGGTGTGTGCAGGGAGACCGCCAGGGTCACCGAGAGGCCCTCGTCGGCGAGTTTGCGGATGGCCGGGGCCAGGCCGACCGTCGAGACCACCACATTGCGCTGGGAGATTCCGAGACCGTCGGGCGCGGGCGAGGTGATGCGGCGGACGGCGTTCACCACCCGCTTGTAGTTGGCCAGCGGCTCACCCATCCCCATGAAGACGATATTGGAGAGCCTGCCCGGCCCGCCCGAGACCGCGCCGTCGCGCAGGTCGGCCGCCGCTGCCCGGACCTGGTCGACGATCTCGGCGGTGGACAGGTTACGGTCCAGGCCGCCCTGCCCGGTCGCGCAGAACGGACACGCCATCCCGCAGCCGGCCTGGCTGGAGATGCACAGCGTCGCGCGGTCCGGATAACGCATCAGGACGCTCTCCAGCAGGGTGCCGTCCCCGGCGCGCCACAGCGTCTTGCGCGTTTCCCCCGAATCACACACCACCTGCCGCACCGGTGTCAGCAGCGGCGGGAACAGCGTTTCGGCGATCTTCTCCCGGACCGTCGCCGGCAGGTCGGTCATCTGCGCCGGATCGGCCTGCAGCCGCCCGTAGTACTGACGGGCGATCTGATCGGCACGGAACTTCGGCAGGCCCAGCTCCGCGACCGCGGCCCGGCGGCCGTCGGCATCGAGATCGGCGAGGTGGCGGGGCGGCATACCGCGGCGCGGTGCGTCGAAAACCAGGGGCAGGGGGGCGGTCATAGTGCCTCCAGTGTGTCATCTCGGTGGATGTGACCCACGCCTAGCACTCCCCACAGCGACGGGCTGACCGGAAATCCCTGCGCGGACCATAGCGGTCGGCAATCATCGATATATGGCGACCTCCGATGACCGACCCCACGAAACCGGCGCACTGCCGAAGAACCAGCCGCCGGGCGCGACGGCCCCCTTGGACGGCGATATCCCCGACTCCACCGCGGGCCTGCCCGCCGATCAGACCCACGAACCGTACGAACTGGGCCGTTCCCGCGTCGGTATCGCCTGGATCGCGCTGATCGTCGCGGCCCTGCTCGGTATCGTGCTGCTGATCTTCATCATCCAGAACTCCGAGAGCGCCGACGTCGAGATGCTGTTCTGGAGTTTCTCGCTACCGCTGGGGGTGACGATCCTGCTCTCGGTGATCGCCGGCGCCCTGGTGATGGCGCTGGTGGGTGGTGTGCGGATCATCCAGTTGCGGCGGGCCGTGAACCGCGACTGACGTCCCGCGCCGGGCTCAGATCAGGGTGCTGAGCACCAGCCAGGAGACGAACGCCGAGGGCAGCATGGAATCGAGCCGGTCCATGATTCCGCCGTGGCCGGGCAGCATGGTGCCCATATCCTTGATGCCCAGTTCACGTTTGATCTGCGATTCGATGAGGTCGCCGAGGGTCGCGATCACCACGAGTCCGACACCGAGTACGACGCCGATCATCGAGTTGGCCTCGAGCAGCAACGTCACCGTGAGCAGGCCACCGATGATCGCGAACACCAGGGATCCGCAGAAACCCTCCCAGGACTTCTTCGGGCTGATCGAGGGCACCATCGGATGGCGGCCGAACAGCACACCGGCGACGTAACCGCCCACATCCGAGCACACCACCAGGATCATGAAGGTCAGTACCCGCAGGTTGCCGTCCGGATCCTCGAGCAGCAGCAGCACGGCGAACGAGGCGAGCAACGGGATCCAGGCCAGGGTGAACACGGCGATGGCGGTATCGCGCAGGAAGTTGCGCGGCGCGGTTCGCAGGCCGTGGTCGAACAGGCGCCACACCATACAGGCCAGCGCGGTCGCCGCGAACGATCCCGCGACTCCCCCGGCTCCGAACGGCCAGCCCAGCCAGAACACCGCCTGACCACCGACGATCAACGGGACACGGGGCACCAGCACATCCGCTTCCCGCAACCGTTTGGCGACCTCCCAGGTCGCGATCCCCACGGCGACACCGGCGACCCCGATGAACACCTTGGGCACGAACAACAGGATGGCGATCAGCGAGATCCCGAGCGTCAGGCCCACGGCGAGCGCAGCCGGCAGATTACGACCGGCCCGGGACCCCCGCCCACCGCCCGCCGCGGGCGCATCGCCGGACCGGTTCTCCTCGGGAGCCTCGGCCGGGGTCTCCGCGGAGACCTCGGCCGGCTGCGTCTCCGCGGCGGCCCCGGCCGGTGCGGCGCCCACAGGCGCACCGGACGGTGCCGGTGTCGGTTCGGATATGCCCTCGGCCGGCGGCTGCGGTCGGGCCGCACCGGTCGCGGCGGCTTTCTCGGCCACGATTGTCCCGTCGCTCAACTCGTCGTCGTTCCGTTCGTTCCCCACCCGAAAGCGGGCGTTGTCCGCTGTTCTCATTGTGCGGCATCCACAGACCTCGCCGAGTCACGTGAACCGCCGGCCGGCGCCCTGCGAATCGGCACCGTATTCCGCCCGGCACCTACCGCTCGTGCCGCCGGACCCTCCTGCGCGTCCCGGCCGGACCTCGCGCGCCTGCGCAAGGTACCACCACCGGTACCGCCGATATACCCCAGATCCGGCTCAGATCTCGAGCAGTTCGCCTTCTTTGTGTTTCACCAGCTCATCGATCTGGCCGACATAGCGCGCCGTGGTCTTGTCGAGCTCTTTCTCGGCCCGCCCGACCTCGTCTTCGCCGGCCTCGCCGTCCTTCTGGATGCGCCCCAGCTCCTCCATCGCCTTGCGACGGACGTTGCGGATGGCGACCTTGGCGTCCTCGCCCTTCTGCCTGGCCTGTTTGGCCAGTTCCCGGCGCCGCTCCTCGGTGAGCTGCGGGATGGAGATGCGGAGGATATCGCCGTTGTTGGTCGGGTTCACACCCAGGTCGGAGTTGCGGATCGCGGTTTCGATGGGCCCCAGCTGTGCCTGCTCATAGGGTTTGACCACCACCATTCGCGGTTCCGGCACGGTGATACTCGACATCTGGGTGATCGGGGTGGGCGCTCCGTAATAGTCGACCACGACCCGGGCGAACATCCCCGGATTCGCGCGCCCGGTACGGATTCTGCCGAGATCGTCCTTCGCCACCGAGACAGCCTTCTCCATCTTCTCCTCGGCGTCGAAGAGCGCTTCTTCAATCACGACCGTTCCTCCACTGCGTCGTCATCGTCATGACCCGCGGGCCCGCGGTATCAGGATCGAACCAATGTGCCGATCTTCTCACCGGCCACCGCCCGGGCGATATTGCCCTTGGTCAACAAATTGAACACCAGCATCGGCATCTGGTTGTCCATGCACAAGCTGAACGCCGTCGCATCGGCGACCTTCAGATCGCGTTCGATCACTTCTTTATGGGTGACCTCGTGGTACATGGTGGCATCGGGATCGAGCCTCGGGTCGGCGGTGAACACGCCGTCGACCGCTTTCGCCATCAACACCACCTCGGCGCCGATCTCGAGCGCCCGCTGCGCGGCGGTGGTGTCGGTGGAGAAGTACGGCATCCCCATCCCGGCGCCGAAGATCACGACCCGGCCCTTCTCCAGATGCCGTTTGGCGCGCAGCGGCAGGTAGGGCTCGGCGACCTGCCCCATGGTGATCGCGGTCTGCACCCGGGTGTCCACGCCCTGCTTCTGCAGGAAATCCTGGAGTGCGAGGCTGTTCATCACCGTGCCGAGCATGCCCATGTAATCCGACCGGGCGCGCTCCATACCGCGTTCTTCCAGTTCGGCGCCGCGGAAGAAGTTGCCGCCGCCGATCACCACGGCGACCTGCACACCGGTCGAGACGACCTCCGCGATCTGTTCCGCCACGGTCTGCACCACATCCGGATCCAGGCCCACCATGCCGCCGCCGAACATCTCCCCGCCGAGTTTCAGCAGTACCCGGCGATATCCTGGGCGGTCGGTCCCCGGGTGCGTCATCGGCTGGCGTCTCCTTCGGCGATCGTTATCGGTTCTTGGTGCTGTCGCGTCTGTGGTGACCGCCGCTGCGGCGGCACCCGGTTCCGCGGCCCCTCGCGGTACGCCGCAGTGGACGAGGCGAACAGAAAGCGGCTTCCATCCTGCCCTATCGCCCTCGGCGGCCGAGGACGGGGGCACCGCGCGGCCGGCGCACCGGCCGCGCAGAACGAAACCCCCGTCGCGGCGGACGCGGCGGGGGTTTACGCGGGCCGACAGGTCAGGCCTGGCCGACCTCGAAGCGGGCGAACTTGGTGACGGTGACACCGGCTTCGTCCAGCAGGGCCTTCACGGTCTTCTTGTTGTCGGTGACCGACGGCTGCTCCAGCAGGACGACGTCCTTGAAGAACCCGTTGACACGGCCCTCGGTGATCTTCGGGAGCGCGGCCTCGGGCTTGCCCTCTTCGCGGGCGGTCTGCTCGGCGATACGACGCTCGTTCTCGACGATATCGGCGGGCACCTCGTCGCGGGTCACGTACTTGGCCTTGAGGGCGGCGACCTGCATCGCGGCGGCGCGGGCGGCCTCCGCGGCGGCGTCCCCGGAGCCGGTGTACTCGATCAGCACGCCGACGGCCGGCGGCAGATCCGAAGCACGCTTGTGCAGGTAGGTCGCGACCGGGCCGTCCAGGGAGACGACGCGACGCAGTTCCAGCTTCTCGCCGATCTTGGCGGCCAGCGCCTGCAGCGCCTCGTCGACGGTGCTGCCGTCGAGGGCGACGGCCTTGAGCGCGTCCACATCGGCGGGCTTGGCGGCCGCGGCGGCGTCGGCGATCTTATCGGCCAGCGCCTGGAACTCGGCGTTCTTGGCGACGAAGTCGGTTTCGGAGTTGATCTCGACCATCACGCCGTCCTTGGCGATGACCAGGCCCTCCGCGGTGGTGCGCTCGGCCCGCTTGCCGACATCCTTGGCGCCCTTGATGCGCAGCAGCTCGACGGCCTTGTCGAAATCGCCCTCGGTCTCGACCAGCGCGTTCTTACAGTCCATCATTCCGGAGCCGGTGAGCTCCCGCAGCCGCTTCACGTCAGCGGCGGTGTAGTTCGCCATCGGGGGCGAGCCTCCTTCGAGAAAGTCTGATACCGGGCAGTGGTGGTCACGGCTCGGCGAGCCGTGACCACCACTGTGGAAAAGTTCCGTCCGGGCGGCGCCCACCTTGGCAGTGGCCGGTGATCGCCGTCCGAACGCGAGGTTACGACTCAGGCCTCGGCCGGGGTCTCCGCCGGAGCCTCGGCAGCGGCAGGGGCCTCGGCGGGGGCGTCGGCGCTCGGCGCGGCCTGCGCCAGCAGCTCCTGCTCCCACTCCGGCAGCGGCTCGGCGCCCGCCTCGGGCTTGTCGTCGCCCGCGGAACGGCCGGCACGGGCCTGCACGCCCTCGGCCACCGCGGAGGCGACGACCTTGGTGAGCAGCGCGGCCGAACGGATCGCGTCGTCGTTGCCCGGGATCGGGTAGTCGACCAGATCCGGATCGCAGTTGGTGTCCAGGATCGCGATGACCGGGATGTTCAGCTTGCGGGCCTCGCCGACGGCGATGTGCTCCTTGTTGGTGTCGACGACCCAGATGGCCGAGGGCACCTTCTGCATATCGCGGATACCGCCGAGGGTGCGGTCCAGCTTGTTCATCTCACGCGTGAGCATGAGGATTTCCTTCTTGGTGCGACCCTCGAAGCCACCGGTCTGCTCCATGGCCTCGAGTTCCTTGAGGCGCTGCAGGCGCTTGTGCACGGTGGAGAAGTTGGTGAGCATGCCGCCCAGCCAGCGCTGGTTCACATACGGCATACCGACCCGGGTGGCCTCGGCCGCGATGGACTCCTGGGCCTGCTTCTTGGTGCCGACGAAGAGGACGGTGCCACCGTGGGCGACGGTCTCCTTGACGAACTCGTAGGCCTTGTCGATGTAGGTCAGCGTCTGCTGCAGATCGATGATGTAGATGCCGTTGCGGTCGGTGAAGATGAACCGCTTCATCTTCGGGTTCCAGCGACGGGTCTGGTGCCCGAAATGCGCGCCGCTGTCGAGCAGCTGCTTCATGGTTACGACAGCCATGGCTCTCGTACTCTCTTTCGTTGCCGGTTGTCGCAGCAAGCCGGCGGCCCGCTGCCCTGGCACCACCGAACGCTCGGACCCGATCGTCGATCGGGACCAGCCGAGACGTTCCCTGTTCCGGAATCGCGCCGGCGGCCTTCGGCTCCGCGGGGAGCACGAGGCGAACGGCGCCGCGATGAACAAGCACGGTGGTGCGCGAAGTCGGCCGGTGCGAACACGAACGCCGCGCCGACAGGAAGTACGCCGACACGAACACAGTGCGAACACAGACCGCTCGGCCAGTTTACGACCCGGGCTGCGAGAACCGGAAATCGGCCGGTCGGACCGGCTGCCCGCGACCTGCCGGAAGCCGTTGAGTGAAACGTTTCTTGTTCACAGATCCGGGTTATCCACAGGTGCCGGATTGCGGGTTCCGGCCCACCCGCACTACCGGCACGCTCGGCATATGACCTGTGACGACACCACCGGGGCAGGGCCGGTCACCGCCGCGAACCGCGACCGCGTCCCCACCTCCGCATACCGGCCACCTACGACGATCCCGTGTCCACGCGCCGCCGGAGAGCCGGCCCGGCACCCACCGGCCGACTGGCCGCGACGAACGACCGAACAGCGGACGGGCGGCTCCCGGGGCGGCCCGCACCCGCGCCCGGCATGGGCGCGGGTCCACAGCGGAGCCGCGCTGCCACCGGCGCCTGGAGAGGGGCTTCACCCCGACCCCGGAACAGCTGGGCCGAGCGAGGTCGAACGACGGGCCCGCCGATACGAGCGCAGGATGAACCGGGCCGGTTCCCGTACCGGGCTGTCGATCCCCGGCGAGGAGACCCGTTCTGCGAGCAACCGTGTCGGTTCCGCGCCCCGCCGATCCGGCCGGGCCCATCGGCTCCCAGAGTCGTGGCGGGCAGCGCACGGCACGGAATCGCAGTCGATCGTCTCGCGGCCCCGCACGCGTTTTCCCGGGCTCGCACCCCACAGCACCCCACTGCCCGGCCGCACACCGGTCCGGAGCACTCCCGGCCGCCGGGTCAGGCGTTCACCGGGCCGGAACCCGATACGGCCACCGGCGCCGGCGACCGACACCCGCTTCCGCGGCATCCGTCCGCAGCACCGGATATCCGGCCCGGGAGAGCCTCGCCGAGCCCGCCGCTTCACCGGAATTCTGTGTGGCGTGGTCTTCACCACGATGCTCCTGGCATTTCCGCTCGGCCCGGGAGCCACGCTGGCCGCACCTGCGGCGCGGCTCGCATCGGCGCCCGGCATGATCCCGGCCGGCACGGTCGACCCCATCTCGACCACCCCTGTCGCCGTCGTCGCCGGTGGGAGCAGCGGGAGCGGTCCGGCGGTTCCGGCCCCGCCGAGAAAGGAGGCCGGCGGTGAAGTGCTGTGGACACCTGCGCAGCGCGGGCCGGACGCGGCAGCCGGGGCGCGGCCCGACGCCACCTCGGCCGCGCCCGCGCAACGATCCGGCCCGGTTCCCGCTGCCGGACGGGGACGAACGCCGACGGGATCGGCAGGCTGCGGCACGGGTGGCGGTTCCGTGCCGGGAACAAGCGGTTCCGTGCCGGGAACAATATGCGAGGTCGTGCCCCTCTTGGCCGATATGGTGCGGGCGCTGATCCGGCTCGCGCCACGGGTCACGATGCCCTGGGCGTCCCCGCCGCGCGCTCGGTGACCCGGCGGCAGTCCGGCCGGGCGAAGGGAGGGGGTTCGCCCGGCCGGACATTCGCGGTGCGGTCGGCAATCGTGCTGGCGCTGTTCATATCGCTGTCGGCCGGGACGGCGGTCGCCGCCCCGGACACGACGTTCGGCTGGCCACTGCGGCCCCGGCCCGCGCTTGTGCGCCCGTTCGATCCACCGGACCGCGACTGGCTGCCCGGCCATCGCGGGGTGGATCTCGCCGGAGCGCCCGGACAGACCGTGTATTCCGCGGGTCCCGGGGTCGTCGTCTTCGCGGGTGAGGTGGCCGGGCGGCCGGTCGTGTCGATAGCCCACGACGGTGCTCTGCGCACCACATACGAGCCCGTGGAAGCCGAGATCACCGTGGGCAGGCGGGTAGGTCGCGGCACGCCGCTGGGGGTGCTGAACGCAGGGCATCCGGGCTGCGGCGCCCCGGCCTGCCTGCACTGGGGGTTGCGCCGCGAACACACCGAGCACGGCGAGCGGGAGTACCTCGACCCGCTCGGCCTGCTCACACTGTCCCCCGTCCGGCTGAAACCGGTGGAGGCCGAAACCGGATGAGACCGCACCCGGCACCCGGCACCCGCCCCGAATCGCAATCGCCGTCAGGTCCACCGGTGGCCCGATCCCGTGCCGGGTGCCGGATCAGAGAAAGGATTCCGGTGTGACGGCTTCGGCACAGAGTCCGGTAGCCCGGTGGGGTGAGCTGTTGGACGTACTGGCTCCCGATGCGAGGCGGGCGGCGCCGAGATGGGCGGCGACCAGGCAGGCGGCGACCAGACGGGCGGCGAGGTAGGCGGCGGCGAGGTAGGCGGCGGCGAGATGGGTGGCGAGGCAGGCGCCGACGAGATGGGCGGCGGCGAGGCAGGCGCCGACCAGGCGGGCAGCAGCGAGGCAGGCGCCGACCAGGCAGGCGGCGGCGAGATGGTCTCGCGGTTGCGGGACGGCACCGCAACCGTCAGGGCTGCGCGAAGCCCGCCGCGCACAGGGTCGGCTCCGCGGTCTCCAATGGGTCGGGATCCATAGCCGGAAGACAGGCCTGGTCGGAGGGGGCCGTCCGGTCGGTATCCGAGTGGGCCGGGCCGGGTGTGGCAACGGTGAAGGTGACCGTGACCAGGATCGCCACCACCACGGATACCGTGACCCACCGGATGGTCGGCCCCGCCGAACCCGTCCGGGCATGCCGTAGCACCAGGTTGCGCCGGTACCCCAGGGCGGCGACCAGCAGCAGCACCAGACATGCGATACCGGGGGCGAGCGCCGCGGAGGTCCAGCCCGTTTCCAGAACAGCACGCAGAAGCAGCAGGCCGACGGCGACCGCGCCCAGGCAGGTACGCCGCCAGGACAGCGCGGTACGTTCCGCCGCCAGCCGCAGTTCGAGGGGGTCGACCATGTCCGCGGCCTCAGTGCAGCAGGACGGCGAGGCAGGCCAGGGCCGCCACGAACGCGGTCCCGGCGGACAGCAGGGGCACCAGCACGGTGCCGGGGAGCGGCCGGCCCGCGTGCATGGCGGTGCGGATCCGTCGCCAATGCAGGTATGCCCCCGTGGCGACCAGCAGCGACAGCAGCAGGCAGCTCACCGCGAGCGCCGTCCGGAAACTTCCTTCCCACTGTTCCAGCACCACCGCGTGCACGGCGACCCCACCGGCCAGCAAGCCGAGCGCGGTACGAATCCACGAGAGGAAGGTGCGCTCGTTGGCCAGGGTGAACCGGTAGTCCACCGGCGCCGGGCGTTCGGCCGGCGGCGGCCAGCCCGGTCCGGAGTCCGCGGCCTCCGGTTCTCGCGAGTTCATCGGGCCCCCGCGCCGATCGTGGTCTGCACGCTCACCTCCCCGGCCACCGGCCGGTCGCAGTTGGACGGATCCGCTGGTCAGCGTAGCGCCACCACGGACCGCTCCGGCGGGGCGCCGGGTGCGCGCCGCGATCCGGACCGGCCGGTAACGGCGCCGACCGGTTCACGCGCGGGGATGGGCCTGGTCGTGTGCCTTTCGCAGGCGGTCGACGGAGACGTGGGTGTAGAGCTGGGTCGTCGCCAGGCTGGCGTGGCCGAGTAACTCCTGTACGACCCGCAGATCGGCGCCACCTTCCAGCAGATGGGTCGCCGCGGTATGGCGCAGCCCGTGCGGGCCCATATCCGCTGTACCCGGCACCGCCGATACCGCCGAGTGCACGACGTTCCGGGCCTGCCGCTGATCCAGCCGGCGCCCGCGGCGGCCGAGCAGCAGGGCCCGGCCGGAATCGGGACCGGCCAGTAGCGGGCGGCCGTAGGTCAGCCATTCCCCGAGCGCGTGATCGGCGGGACCCCCGAACGGCGCGGACCGTTCCTTATTTCCCTTACCGAGCACCCGGACCAGCCGGCGCTCCCGGTCGAGGTCGTCGATATCGAGCCCGCACAGCTCGCTGACCCGGATCCCGGTGGCATAGAGCAGTTCGACGACGAGCCGGTCGCGCAGTGCCATCGGATCCCGCTGAGCGGCCCCCGATTCCACCGCGCCCAGCACGCGTCCGGCCTGTTCCTGGCCGAGGACGGCGGGCAGGCTCCGATGGGCCTTCGGCGCCGCCAACCGGAGTCCCGGGTCGGCCGTGAGCCGTCCGGTTCGGGTAAGCCACGCTGTGAAGGCCCGGACCGCCGAGGCCCGGCGGGCGGTGGTCGTACGGGCGGCGCCACGGTCGGCATGTGACGCCAGCCAGGCACGCAGGGTGGTGAGATCGAGTTCGGCGACCGATGCGTCCGGCGTATGCCCGACCAGATGCGCCAGCAGCGATCGCGCGTCTCCCAGATATGCCCGCACAGTATGCGCCGACCGGTTCCGCCCGAGCCGCAGATGCCTGCCGTACTCGGTGAGCAACGCTTCCAGGTCCTGAGGTAACTCCGCCACGCTTCCACCGTTACCCGCCGCTGCCGGCACCGCAAGCTCCCGCGCGGCCGGCCTGCCGGATGCCTCCGGCCCGGAACCACCCCTGTTCCCCGCACCGGGCGGAACCCGACAAGTCGAGCGCGGCGAGCGCCGCCCGGACCTCCCCGGGCGTCAGTCCGGTTTCCGCACCGAGTTGTTGCGGCCATCGGCCGCCCGTTCCGGGCAATGCCTCGTAGACGCGGGCCTGCGCCGGTTCGAGCCGGCCGCCGAGCCAGCCCTGGGGCCCGGCCGCCAGCGGTAGGTGCAGCGGCGCTGCCTCGGCGACGATATCGTCCACCCCGCCGACCAGGACCGCCTCGCCGTCGCGAATCATTCGGTGGCAACCGACCGAGGCCGCCGATTCCACCGATCCCGGCACGGCCAGCGCCGGACGGCCGATCCGGCGTGCCCACTTCACCGTGTTCCGGGCACCGCTGCGGAGCCCCGCCTCCACCACGACTACGGCGTCGGCCAGGGCGGCGACCACCCGGTTACGGGCGAGGAAGTGATGTTTGCGGGCAGCCGTGCCGGGTGGATATTCGCTGACCACCAGACCGGTTTCCGCGATACGGGCGAGGAGGCGGTCGTGCTGGGCCGGGTAGGGCCGGTCGGCGCCGCAGGCCAATACGGCGATGGTGGCCCCACCGACGGCGAGCGCCGCGCGATGGGCCATCCCGTCGATGCCGAATGCCGCACCGGACACGATCGTCCAGCCGTTGGCCGCCAGTTCGCCGCTTACGGCTCCGGTGATCCGGTCGCCGTAGCCGGTACTGCAACGTGCGCCCACCACGGCCAGCGCACGTTCGGTGAGTTCGGCTAGATTCCGGTCGCCCCGCACCCAGAACACCAGCGGCACGGCACCGTCCGGATCGCGTCCGGGCGGCAGCTGGGCGAGGCCGAGCATCCGCCACGCGGGCCATTCCGGATCGTCCGGGGTCACCAGGCGACCGCCGAGACCGTGCATCGTCTCGATATCCCGGGCGGCCAGATCGAGTTCGCGGCGACGCGCCGTGGCCGCGCGCAGCACCTCCGGTAGCGCACTCTCCCGGACGGCCCGGGCCGCTTCCCGCACGCCCACCGATTCGATCAGAGCACTGAGCGCGGGACACGGTCCGAGCACGACGCGGGACAGGTAGGCCCACGCGAGCTGCCGCTCCTCGGACTCGCCGGCGGCCCCCTGCGCCCCCGGCGATCCGACGGCGGCGCTCATTGCGCGCCCCGCTGCCGGAAGTTCAGTGCCTGCATCACATCGTGCGCGGTCGGCTCGTCGCCACCACGCAGGTCGCAGACCGTCCAGGCGACGCGCAGGGCACGATCGGCGCCGCGCGCCGAGATCCGGCCCATCCGCAGGGCCGCCTCCACCGGAGCCGTGGTGGCGCCCGGTAGCGGGAACCGGCGGCGCAGGGCATGGCCCGGTACCTCGGCATTGGTCCGCCACCCGTGTTCGCGCCACCGGGCGACGGCCGCCGCGCGGGCGGCCGTGACCCGCTCGCGTACGACGGCACTGCCCTCCGAATCCCCCGTCGTCAACCCGGGCCCCGCCGGATGCATCTGCATCCAGATATCGATCCGGTCCATCAGCGGGCCGGACAGTTTGCCGAGATAGCGTCTTCTGGCAAGTGGCGCGCAGATACAGTCCGTATCCCGTGCCGGTGCGCAAGGACACGGATTCGCGGCCAGCATCAGCTGGAAACGCGCCGGATACCGGGCCACCCCGTCACGCCGGGCGATGCGCACCTCACCTTCCTCCAGCGGCGTTCGCAGCGCCTCCAGCACCTTCGCCCCGACCTCGGCGCATTCGTCCAGGAACAGCACGCCACGATGCGCACGGCTCACCGCCCCGGGGCGCGCCGCGCCCGAACCACCGCCGACCATCGCGCTCACCGAGGTCGAATGATGTGGTGCCACGAACGGCGGTGTGGTGATCAGCGGCTGATCGTCGGAGAGCGTGCCCGCCACCGAATGGATGGCGGTGACCTGCAACGCCTCGTCCTCCGACAACGGCGGCAGAACCCCGGGCAGCCGCTGGGCGAGCATGGTCTTCCCGATACCCGGCGCTCCGGTGAACAGCAGATGGTGCCCGCCCGCGGCAGCGACCTCGAGTGCCCACCGGGCCTCCTGCTGGCCCGCCACATCGGCCAGGTCCCCGGCCGGGGGCGCCTGCGCGATGGCGACCGCTCCGGATTCGGCGAGTTCACCTTCCCCGCGTAACCAGTCGAGCGTCGCCCGCAGTGTCGGCGCACCGAGCACCCGGATACCGGCCACCAGCCCGGCCTCGGGGAGCGCCTCCGCGGGCACCACCGCCACCTTGCGGCCCGCGCTCCGCGCCGCCAGTACGGCCGGCAGGATGCCCCGGACCCGGCGCAACCTGCCGTCCAGTGCGAGTTCGCCCAGCAGTACCGTGCCGGCGAGCCGGGCGGAGGGGACGATATCGGCGGCGTCGAGAACGGCCACGGCCAGAGCGAGGTCGTACACCGAGCCCACCTTCGGAAGAGTGGCCGGGGAGAGGGCCAGGATGACCCGGCCGTCCGGCCATTTCTCGCCGGTATTGGCGACCGCGGCGCGCACTCTGTCCCGTGATTCCTGCAGTGAGGTATCCGGCAGGCCGACCAGGTGCACGGACGGCAGGCCCTGGCCGATATCGGCCTCGATCTCCACCACCTGCCCGTCGATCCCGCGGACGGCGATCGAACAGGCGCGTCCGAGCGGCATCAGAACACCGCCCGCAGATGGTCGATCACCGGTTCGCCGCCGCGTGGTAGCAGGACCGACACCACATCGAAGCGGATCCGCTGCCAGGGGCCCTCCTGTTCGGCGAGCCACAGCAGGGCCAAGCGGCGGATTCGCTGCCGTTTCTTGAAGGTGACGGCCTCCGCCGGAATGCCGAAACCGACCCCCGACCGGGTTTTCACCTCGACGAACGCGGTGGTGCCCGCGTCCCGGACGATCAGGTCCAGTTCGCCGTACCGGCAGCGCCAGTTGCGGCAGACGATCTCCATACCGGCGGATCGCAGGTGTTGCGCCGCCAGTTCCTCCCCTTGTGCGCCGAGCGCGGTGTTGTGTGCCACCCGCTCAGCATGGGACCGGCACCGGCATCGCCCGTCCGCACGACCTGCGGATATACAAAACCTGTGGATAACCCCGCGACTGTGGACAACAACGCCCGTCCCGGACCCGACCACCGGTCACGGCATCCCCCGGCCGGCCCCTATTCGGGCAGACGGAGATCGGGTTTCTCCAACTCCTCGATGTTGACGTCCTTGAAGGTGATGACCCGGACGTGTTTCACGAACCGCGCGGGCCGATACATATCCCACACCCAGGCATCGCTCATCCGCACTTCGAAATAGACCTCACCGTCGGCGTTCTGCGGCCGCAGCTCCACCGAATTGGCCAGATAGAAACGACGTTCGGTTTCCACCACATACGAGAACTGGCCGACGATGTCCTTGTACTCCCGGTAGAGGGAGAGCTCCATCTCGGTTTCGTACTTCTCGAGGTCCTCGGCGCTCATCGGGTGGAACGTCCTCCTTCTCGCCACCTTGCGTGTGTTGACATCATCGCTCATCCCGCCCGGGCGTGTCACCGTGGGCTGCACCGCGGCCGGTCACCGCACCGGCCACACCGGCAGCCGGCCCGTCAGGCCGCACCTCCCGATCCGGCGGTCACCTCCGCGAGCAGTTCCGCCGCGGTCGGCGGCGGTACCGCACAGTCCCGTACATTGCGCCAGGACCGGCGGTGTTCCGGGCACGGGCCCAGCAGGCGTAACGCTTCCATATGCCGCGCGGTGTTGTAGCCCTTGTGCTCGGCGAACCCGTAGCCGGGCAGCCGGCCGTCCAGTTCGACCATCATCCGGTCCCGGGTGACCTTGGCCAGGACGCTCGCCGCCGCGATACACGCCGCGCTCGCGTCCCCGCCGATCACCGGCAGCGAGGGCACCGGCAGACCGGGCACCCGGAAACCGTCGGTGAGCACATAACCCGGCGCGAGGCCGAGTCCGGCGACGGCGCGCCGCATACCTTCGATATTGGCCACATGGATGCCGATCGCATCGATCTCCGCCGCCGGAACCACCACCACCGACCAGGCCACGGCCAGCCGGGTGATCACCGGATAGAGCGCCTCACGCGTGGCCTCGGCCAGCTTCTTGGAATCGTCGAGCCCGGCCAGCGATGTGTGGGCCTTCGGCCCGAGTACACACGCGGCGACCACCAGGGGCCCGGCACTGGGCCCGCGACCGGCCTCGTCCACCCCCGCGACCGGCCCCAGACCGCTGCGGTGCAGCGCCGACTCCAGCGTTCGCAACCCGCCCGCTCTCCGCATCACCGCCCGGGGCGGCCAGTTCTGTTTCGCTACCGCGTTCGCCTTCGAATTCGTCATCGACTCGACCGGTCCCGACTCAGTTCTCCTGTGGGTTCACGCCGGCGACGGGTCCGATCCGGCCCGGCGGCCAGATCTTGAACACCGCTTTACCGCGCAGGTTGTCGATGGGGACGGTGCCCTGGAACTCGTCGCCGACATGAGCCCGCGAATCCCGGGACTCGTTGCGGTTGTCACCCATGACCCACAGATTGCCCTCGGGTACGGTCACCGGACCGAACACCCGGCCCACGGGATACGAGGCGTTCTGCTGCCCGGGAATCCACGGGTAGTCGTCTTCGACGTAGGGCTCGTCGAGCGGATTGCCGTCCACCATGACGCGCCCCTGCTCATCGCAGCATTCGACCGTTTGCCCACCGACCGCGATCACGCGCTTCACGAGATCGTTCTCGTCGGGCGGCACCAGACCGAAGAAGGAGAAGAAGTTCTGTATGCCGCGGACCGCCGGGTTGTCCGAGCGGATCGACTGATACATATCGTTCCAGGACGGCGGCCCTTCGAACACCACGACGTCGCCCGGCTCCGGGTCGCTCCAGTAGTAACTGACCTTCTGCACGTAGATCCGGTCACCCGTGCAGCCCGCGCAACCGTGCAGGGTGGGTTCCATCGACTGCGAGGGAATCACATACGGCCGGCCGACGAAGGTCACCATCAGGGCGGCGATCACCGCGGCGATCACCAGCAGAATCGGCAGCTCCTGCCAGAACGGCCGCTGTTTCTTCGGCTTGGCGCGTCGAGCCCGCCGCCTTGTCCGCTCACCTCGCCCGGATCGGGATCCCTCCACCGGCCAGTTCTCGTCTGCCACGCCGAACAGCGTAGTCGGGTGGCCCGATGGATACACGCTCCCGGGCCGGGTACCGGGTCCACGAGGTCCGGGGCCCGAAACAGCCCGTTTCGCCCGGGCCGTGCCATATCCCGGCGACCCCCGCGCGACGCTCTCGAAACCCGCTCGCCACACGAACCCTCGATGCCGGGGCATTTCGAGCCCTGCTGCCCACCTTCACCTTTCGCTTCGTCCTCGCACACCGGGGAGTGCACGCCGGCCGCGAATGGCCGAACACCGATCGGACCGGGGCACCCACGAACAGCAAGTAGCCCGGTACCGCGAGAGATCCGCGGTACCGGGCTACCCGGGAGATCATCCGAGGCCACCCGCCCGCGTCGAACGCGAGGGCCGCGGTGGCCGGGAGGTCAGCGCTTTTCTTTGATCTTGGCGGCCTTGCCCCGCAGCTCACGGAGGTAGTACAGCTTCGCGCGGCGGACATCGCCACGGGTCACCACGTCGATGTGATCGATGGTGGGGCTGTGCACGGGGAAGGTGCGCTCGACACCGACACCGAACGACACCTTGCGGACGGTGAAGGTCTCGCGGATGCCGCCGCCCTGGCGCCGGATGACGACGCCCTTGAAGACCTGGATACGTTCCTTGGAGCCCTCGATGACCTTCACGTGCACATTGAGGGTGTCGCCCGGCCGGAAGTCGGGTACGTCGCTGCGCAGCGAGCTCTCGTCGACGAAATCAAGGGTGTTCATGATCATCCTTCTGATGGTCGCGCGAACAGAGGAACCTGGCGGCGCTACCGCTCGACCGGTTCGTGCTCCGAATGTGGGATGCGCCGGGCACTGATACACGCCCAGGGCAACCCGAGCATTGTGCCAGATCAGCGCTCGCTTCCGGAAACCGGCCCCGTCCGCTCGCCCGTATCGCCGGTGGCCGGCGCCGTATCGTCGTCCTCGCTGTGCGACCACAGGTGCAGATGTAGTTCGTGCAGCAACGGATGCGGCCGGGCCGGGGCGGGCGGCGCCGGCACCACTCTGCGGGCCAACTCCTCTTCCGCCGCCGACCGTACATGCTCGACATCGGGTTTTCCCGCGATCAGATCCTGGACGAAGATCTTGGCCCGGATGACCGGGCGCCGGTACCGGCGTTCCCGCACGATAGCCCGGTACATCAGCCGCCGTCTGCTGGGACCGTAGCGCCAGCGCGCCCAGGGCGCCCCCGGACGGCTCAGCCGCAGCGCCCCGACCACCAGCAGCGGCAGGAAGAACATGCCGAACAGACCGGTCCAGATCTTGCCCTTGGCGATCACCACGGCGGCCAGCGCGAGGTTCACCAGGGCGAACACCACGACCACGACCCGGACCCAGACGCCGGGCTGATCGCGCAATCCGTTGATCTCGAGCAACCACAGCGGGTGGAAACCCAGAAGTAGCAGGCCGGTGACCGCGAGGGCGACGAAAACCGCGTCCACCGAGGTCCGGCCCTGTTTCTCCCAGTACACATCGCGCAGGTAGTACAGCAGCGCGAATTCGTCGAGAACCAGCGCCGCGCCCACACCGAACGCGGCCGCCAGCCCGGAGGCGACCGCCGGCCCGCCGTCCCCGCCGTCGGCGATCATCCCGATACCGGAGATCAGCACCAGGATCACACCGAAGACCATGTGGTGGATATGGACGCCGCCGGATTTCAGATTGCCCGGCCACCAGCGCACCCGGGCCCGGATCAGCCGGACGCTGACCCGGATCACCAGGAAGCCGATGATGAATCCGAACAGGAAGCAGAGCAGAGGGAGCCGGCCCGCGGCGATCACATCCTCGGACCACCACTCCCGCATATCCGGCCCCCTTTCGCGTTCCCGCGCCGCTACTTCCCGAAGCCCGCCCGGCGCAGTGCGTCGGCCATGGCGCCGTTCACAGGTGCATTATCCCGCCGGCCGTCGCGTCCCTGGCCCCGACTACGCGACTGTCCGCCGCCGCGCGCGCCACCGTTGCCCTGACCGCTGCCCCCCTGACCATCACCGGCCTGGCCACCGCCGCCTTGTCCGCCCTTGCCCTGACCGCCCCGGTTCTTCGCACCCCGGCTCTGGCCCTGCCTGCCGCGATCGCCACCCCGGGCGCCACCGTCGGAACCGCCCTGGCCGCGCCCGCGCTCCTGCGGGCCACGCTCGGGTTTTCCGGCGCCGGGCTCGTCATCGAGCCGCAGCGACAATCCGATGCGCTGGCGCGCGACGTCGACCTCGAGCACCTTCACCTTGACCACGTCACCGGATTTGACCACCTCGCGGGGGTCACGCACGAAGTTCTTCGACATCGCCGAGACGTGGACCAGGCCGTCCTGGTGCACGCCCACGTCGACGAAGGCGCCGAAGGCCGCGACATTGGTGACCACGCCCTCGAGCACCATTCCCGGCTGCAGATCCGCGACCTTCTCGATTCCGGCGGCGAATTCGGCGGTTTTGAATTCCGGCCGCGGATCCCGGCCGGGCTTCTCCAGTTCGCTGATGATGTCGGTAACGGTCGGCACACCGAAAGTGTCGTCGGTGAAATCCGCGGGACGCAGCGTGCGCAGGACGGTGCCGTTGCCGATGATCTCGGCGATACCGCTACCGGTGGAGTCCAGGATGCGACGGACCACGGGGTAGGCCTCCGGGTGTACCGCCGAGGTGTCGAGCGGATCGTCGCCCTCGCGGATCCGCAGGAAGCCGGCGCACTGTTCGAACGCCTTCGGTCCCAGACGCGGTACATCCAGCAGCGCGGTGCGGCTGCGGAACGGGCCGTTGCCGTCGCGGTGGGCCACGATGCTCTCCGCCACCGAACCGGTGATCCCGGAAACCCGGGACAGCAGCGGCACCGAGGCGGTGTTCACATCGACGCCGACGGCGTTCACGGCGTCTTCCACCACGGCGCCCAGCGAGCGGGCCAGCAGTGTTTCGGAGACATCGTGCTGGTACT
>NZ_JBSFRU010000063.1:0-22827 GCF_053589395.1 Nocardia sp. NPDC003345 | reverse complement strand
CCCGCGCCGATCGCCGAGATCGTGCGCTTCTCCTACGGCGACGCCACCGGGCGGATCTTCCTGATCGCCGCCGGCGCGACGGTGGTCGCGCTCATCGCCGCGGCCCTGCTGCCCAACCGGCCGCTGCGCCGGACGATCGATATCGAGTCCGACGCGGAAACCGAAGCGGCGGCCGAGCGGACCGGGGACGTGGGACTGCCGGGCGGCGACGCGGGCCTGGCGCAGCCCCGGGTTCCGGACGATCTGGCCGAACTCGACGAAGAAGCGACCCTGCGGGCAGGTTCGGCCCGCACCTGAACGGTCACACGACAACGCCCGCCGCAGGCCACACCGGCCCGTGGCGGGCGTTCTGTCCCACTAGCGCGTCACTACACCCAGAGCGCCGCGATCAGCACATTCACGATCGCCAGCCCACCCGCGGCATCCGACATCCACGCCACCGGCTCCTTGCCCCGTTTGGCATCGGACCGCGCCATTTCCGCGAACGCGGCGACGAGCACCGAGATGACGAGTTTGATTCCGATCTTGACCATATTCAGGTCCTTGTCGAGCGAGGACAGCGATTCGGCCATCCCCACCAGGACCACTCCGCTGATGATCTGCGCACGCGCACCCCAGACCATCACCTCGTTGACCACCGGCCGTCCGGCGGCCCAGCCACCGACCACGGCCGCCATACCGAGCAGGTGGGTGACGACCACGACGTTGTAGACGAAATCCATGAAACCAGACGCTACTCGAAAAGCGGCACGTCTACTACATAGAGTCGTAAACTGGGGGCGTCATGTCGCGAGAGAACCCGGAGAGCGAACGCGCGTCCAAGTGGCTCGAAAGGATTCGACCGGGGTGAGCCGGTGCGCGCTCGCCGCGGCCACGAGCCCGACCGGCGCCGCCCGCCCAGGTGGGCAGACGGCGCCGGTTGCCGACACCAGGCGATCGGCTCCCGAGTCGCTACTGCCCGACGTCGGGCTCCAATTTGTAGGTGCCATACCCGTCTTCGACGCAGACGGCTTCCTTGCCATACATCTGCCGGAAGCTGTCCTTGCCCGTGGTCATGCACTCCTGGTACGACATGCCGCCGCCCTGGGCAGCAGCGGTACCGGCGGTCCAGACAGCACCGGCCATTGCGCCGGTGACCAGGACGCTCATCGCGAAACCATAAGCGGTGCGCTTCATCACGTAAATCCTCTTCTCGGTCTCGGAATCCGGACCGGGTCCGGATCTCGTTCGTACACACTTTGGACGGCACAACCCGGCAATCGGTTCCTCGGTTCAGAAAATTCTCTGCACCGTGCGGAACATGTCGGTCGGATAGCACGCGATCGAACTGTGGACGTTATTTCGCCCGCTGGGCCGGTGCTCAAGGCCGCAAGGCCTTGTCCAGGTACATGGAGGACACGGTGTAGCCCCGGCTGCGGTAGAGCGCGATGGCTGCCGCGTTGTCACCGTTGACATTCAATCCGAGCCGGGTCGCACCTTGTGCGGTGAGCAGTTCCTCCGCCGCGGTGAGGATGGCGGATCCGTAGCCGCGGCGGCGGAAGGGTTCGAATACGTAGATGTCGTAGAGCCACGCGGCCCGCTCGGTGCCGGTCGCCGCGTTCGGGTCGGGGCCGATCCAGAGGTCACCGACGGCCTGTTCCGCCGAACCGTGCGCGACCAGGAGTTGATGTCCCGGGGTATCGAGACCGTCCGGGAGATAGAGCGCCGCACCCTCGCGAACCTTCTTCCGTGCCAGGTCCTCCGACATGAAACGAGTGAGTTCGCGAACCGCTTCCAGTTCACGGTGCGCGGTGGCGTCGTCGAACTGCTCGGGCGTCATTTTTCTCAGCGTGACGTGGTGCCGTCCATACCACCATCTTGATCGGGGGTGCCGGATATCGGTACCGAGTTTCGACCGTCGTGCGTCGCACCGGCCGCCGCGGCACCGCCGCTCGGCCGGCCGGAGGCAGTTACCGGTCATCGGTGCCACGGTGCCGTTCCGCCGCAGCGGCCCAGCCACTCAGTCCACCGAGTTTCTCGGGGTTGACCTGGAATCGGAGGTTCTGGATACGGCTGTCGAGCAGGTCGTAGGTCATGGCACCCACGGCTCGGTCGCCCAGCACGACCAGCAGGCCGAGTTCGCCGTTGATCGTGGCCGGCACCAGCCGGGCTCCCGCCGAGCCGGGCTTCGCCATGGCGCCGAGCATCCAGCGGGCGACGTGGTCCGGCCCGTACAGCGGCCGCCGGGCCGCGGTGACCTTACCGCCGCCGTCGTTCCACAAGGTCACGTCCGGGGCGAGTAGTTCCATCAGCGCGTTGACGTCACCGCCGTGGGCGGCGTCCAGGAACTGCTGCGTGACCTGCCGGCGCCGGACGATATCGGCATCGTGACGCGGCCGCCGGGACCGGACGTGATTGCGGGCGCGATGGGCGATCTGACGGACGGTGACCTCGGGCTTGTCGATATACCCGGCGATCTCGGCGTGGGAGTATCCGAACACCTCACGGAGTACGAATACCGCGCGTTCGACCGGGCTCAGGGTTTCCATCACGACCAGCATGGCGGTCGAGATATTGTCGGCCATCTCGGTCTCCTCGGCGGCATTCGGTGTGGTGAGTACGGGTTCGGGAAGCCAGGGGCCGAGGTAGGTCTCACGGGTGGCCGCGGCGCGAGTGAGCCGGTTCAGCGACAGGTTGGTCACGGTGCGCACCAGGTACGCCTTCGGATGTGTCACCGCGGCCCGGTCGATCTCGTGCCATTTCAGCCAGGCATCCTGCAGCACGTCCTCGGTATCGGCGACGCTGCCCAGCATCCGGTAGGCGGTACCGAAAAGCAGGCGCCGGTGTTCGGCGAAGGGGTCCACGCCGGACGGCGCCGAGGGGCCGGGTTCTTCCTTGTCGTATGACATGACCTCACGCTTTCCGTACACGGATATCGGCGGTCCGGGAGCCCGCCGCGCCGGCATCAGCGACGCGGCGGCCGCCCGGGACGCGGTGACGGGACCCCGTCCCCGCGATGGTCATACAGCGCTCTCGGTCGCGCGTCCACCTTTGGACAGCGTGACCGAGACGTTCATCTTCCTACTCAGCCGGAACATCGGTACCGGGCTGCCACTGACGGTCTCCTTGTAGAAGACCGCGGCGCGCCCCTTCAGGTACCAGCGCCGCGGACTGTCGTCGGCGTGCGTGAACTGGATGACGGCGTCGCGGCGGCCCAGGCTCACCGGCTGATGGAAGTAGCCGAACCGGAAGGGCGCGACCTTCTTGTCACGCAGCCGCCGAGTGACGGCATCGGCGACATAGGCGGCGGTGGGCAGGCCGCTCTGACAGGTCCCGTGGATCCGGCCCCAGGCCATCTCCACCGCCGCCGCGTCGCCGATCGCGTAGATATCGGGATGCGATACCGATCGCAGGGTGGCATCGGTGAGCACCGAACCGCCCGGATCGGTGGCGATTCCCGATGCCGCCGCCAGCGCCGGTACCCGCACCCCGGCCGTCCAGAGCGTGAGATCCGACGCCACCACCTCGCTGTCGGCCATCCGGACCCCGTCGGGCAGTACCTTCGCCACCTGAACCCCGACCTTGCGGACGACGCCCAGCCGGTCCAGCGCCCGGTTCAGATGGGCGCGGGCGCGCACGCCCATCATCGCACCGGGCTCGGCCGAGGCGATCAGCGTAACGGTGAGGCCCGGATGTCCTTCGGCGATCTCGGTGGCCGCCTCGATACCGGTGAGACCGCCGCCGACCACCGTGACGGCACCGCCGCGGCCTGCGAGTTCGGTCAGATGTTGCGAGAAGCGGCGGGCCCGGCGCGGATCGTTCAGCGTCCAGGCGTTGTCGGCCGCGCCGGGCACCCTCGAGGTATCCGTGGCACTTCCGAGGGCGTAGATCAGGGTGTCGTAGGCGAGGACGATGCCGTCGTCGAGCGTCACGCGACGCGCGACGGGGTCGATGGCGGTGGCCCTGGCCCGGCGGAATTCGACTCCGGTCCGCCCGAGCAGTTCGGGGATCCGGTGGTCGGCCAGCGACTGCCCGGCGGCGACCTGGTGCATACGCAGCCGCTCGGTGAACCGGTCCGACGGGTTGACCAATGTGATCCGCACGTTCAGCTTGCGAGTCCGGTGGGCCAGCCGCTCGGTGGCGAGCATTCCGGCGTAGCCGGCGCCCAAGACTACGATATGGCGGTTTCCGGTGGCGTTCATGGCGTTCTCCTGCGGTCTCGGTGGGCGGGGTCGAGGATTGGACAGAACAGGCGCACCGAACGTGACAGCACCTCTATGTGATCTGGATCACCATCGCCGGAGGGTGGCGGACGTTGGCCTCCGGCGCGCTTCTCCTATCTCGAATCCCACTGGGCGAGAGCCGTGCGCAGCGTCGCGACCAGCGGCAGCGGCTGATCCATCATCGGATGGTGACCGGCGGCGGCCAATTCGACGACCGTCGCCGGATGTTTGAACGACCCCGCTATCTCCGCCGCCGTCCCGCGCTCGACCAGACCGAGCTCGCACCGGATATACAGCGCACGGGTATCCACTGCCCGCAGCAGGCCGGGGACATCGACGCGCTCCTGTTCGAGCCGTTTGCGGAACATATCGGGATCGAATTTCCAGATCCACCCGTCCTCGGTGCGACGCACCGATTCCTCCGCCACATGCCGGGCCACATAGGGCAGTACGGTGTCCTGCGCGGGTTCGGTGCGGAAGCGGGCGCAGATCTCGTCCCTGGTCGGGTATGCCTTCGGCTTGCGAGCGAGTTGCCGGATGATCGTCTCCTCGGGCGGCTCCCGGAACATCGGGGAGTCGATGATCACCAGACCCGCGACCGAATCTCCGTGCCGGGCGCCGACCGCCGCGGTCACCACTCCACCCATACTGTGCCCGACGATGTACGGCCGGCCCGCTATGCCCCCGGCCCCGGCCGCCGCCATGACCTCGTCCGCCCACCCGTCCAGCGGGTAGGCCGAACGTACGGCGCTGTCGCCGTGGCCGGACAGATCGAGCGCTACCACCCGATATGTGGTGGCGAGCAGCGGTGCGATGTGATCCCACCAGCCCGAATGCGCCGAACCGCCGTGCACCAGAACGACGCCGGGGCCGCCGGCCGGACCCCAGCAGCGCAGGTGGATCGGACTCCCGGCGCATTCCGTCTCGCGATGCTCCGGTACCGCCGCGACGGCCGCCGTGAACCATTCCGGTACCGCAGCAGCGGACATACCTGTCACCATTACTTTCGACTCCCTCGCAGCGGACCCACCGATCGACCATATCCACCGGTGGCCCGGTCGCGGTCGTTGCCCGGGGCAGCGGCGCATGCCAGGCTGGTGCCATGCTGTTCGCCGCGGTCGCCGCCACATCCGCCGAGGTCGCGGCGACGTCGGCGCGGCTGGCGAAAACCGGCCACCTCGCCGCACTGCTCGAACGCGTCGCCGAACCCGGCGATGCCCGGCTGGTCACGGTGGTCGCGTCCTGGCTGTCGGGGGAACTCCCGCAACGCCAGATCGGCGTGGGCTGGGCGGCGCTGCGGTCGCTACCGCCACCGGCGCCCACCGCGACGCTCACCGTCGCCGACGTGGACACCGCGTTCACCCGGATCGGCGCGGTCGCCGGAAAGGGGTCGCGCGCGGCGCGCGCCAGACTGCTGCACGACCTGTTCGCCACCGCGTCCGAACCCGAACAGGTCTTTCTCCGCCGGCTGCTCAGCGGCGAATTGCGCCAGGGCGCCCTGGCCGGAGTGCTCACCGACGCGATCGCCGAGGCATCCGGCATTCCCGCCGCCGAAGTACGACGCGCGGCCATGCTGGCCGGCGCCCCGCCCGCCGTCGCGGCCGCCGCCCTCACCGGCGGACGGCCCGCGCTGGCCGAGTTCCGGCTTCGGGCCGGGCGTCCGGTGGGCCCCATGCTCGCCCAGACCGCCGACGGCGTCGCCGACGCGCTGCGGCGGCTCGGTGGCACCGCAGTTCTCGAGGCAAAACTCGACGGCGCCCGGGTGCAGATCCACCGCGCGGGTGCCGAGGTCTCGATCTTCACCCGGAGCCTCGACGAGGTCACCGGCCGGTTGCCCGAGGTCGTGGCGGCCACTCTCGCCCTACCGGCCACCGATCTGATCGCCGACGCGGAGGCCATCGCGTTACGCCCCGACGGCCGGCCGGATCGCTTCCAGGTCACCGCCGCCCGGTTCGGCCGTCGCGATCCGGCCGATCTGGAGCCGCTTTCGGTATTCTTCTTCGACCTGCTGCATCTGGACGGCAGGGATCTGCTGGATCTGCCGGCCCGGGAGCGGCTCGCCGCCCTCGACACCCTCGTTCCCGCCGACCGGCGGGTCGACCGTCTGGTGACTGCCGACGCCGCAGCGGCACAGGAGTTCCTGGACCGCACCCTGGCCGCCGGGCACGAGGGCGTGATGGCCAAATCACCGTCGGCGCCCTACGAGGCCGGGCGCCGCGGGGCAGGCTGGCTCAAGGTCAAACCCGTGCACACCCTGGACCTGGTTGTTCTCGCCGTCGAATGGGGTTCGGGCCGGCGCACCGGCAAACTGTCGAATATCCACCTGGGCGCCCGCGATCCCGACACCGGCGAGTTCGTGATGCTGGGCAAGACCTTCAAAGGGATGACCGACGCGATGCTGGAGTGGCAGACCCGCCGCTTCACCGAGATCGCCGACGGCCCGACCGACGGATATGTGGTGCGGCTGCGACCGGAACAGGTCGTCGAGATCGCCTTCGACGGGGTTCAGAGCTCCACCCGCTATCCCGGCGGTATGGCACTCCGGTTCGCCCGCGTGGTGCGATATCGCGACGACAAAACACCCGCCGAGGCCGATACCGTCGGCACAGTGCGCCGGTTCTACGAGCGCGGTGGGTGAAGGCCCGGCGCTACCACAGGTAGATTCCGAGGACCGTGCCCCACAGCACGACCAGCCACAGATCGGTGGCGATCCGCAGCCGGCGCGGCGCGGCGCGGACCTCCATGAAGTATCCGATGATCAAACGGCCTTTCAGCGCCCCCAGCGCGACGACCGCGGTCGTGATCGGGATACTGGCCGAAACCGGTGCATCGCCGTGTCCCGGGGCGAGTACCCAGGACAGCAGGGTGACGGCGCAGAGCAGTAGCCACACCACGGTGGTGGCCCGCTCAGTCACGAATCGGGTCATGCTGATTCACCTCATCACGTAGAGCAGGGCGAAGATGACGATCCACAGCAGATCGACCATATGCCAGTAGACCGCCCCGGATTCCGCAACCGTCGTGCGCCGGCGCCGCGGGTCACGCAGTTCCCGGACCACGACCGCGAGGATCAGCAGTCCCAGGGCGACATGGAACAGGTGGATCCCGGTGAGCATGTAATAGAAGGTGAAGAATTCGCTCGCGGAGAACGTATGGCCGCCGGTTGCTTCGGTGAACCATTCGTAGGCCTTGATCCCCATGAATGCCACCCCGAGCCCGGCGCCCGCGTAGATCAGGCGCAGCGCCCGGTCGAACGCTCCCGCCCGGGTCGCGTGCACGCTGCGGGCGACGAACCACGAACTGGTGAGCAGCACCAGCGTGTTGAGGGTGCCCAGGTCGAGGTTCAGGTATTGCTGGGCGGCCAGGAATTCCCGCGGGGCCATGGCGCGGTGCACCATGAAGATGACGAAGTACGCGCCGAATATCAGCAGGTCGCCGAGCACCATCACCCACATGTGCCCGTCACCGGGCAGCGGGTTCCGGCGCTCGGCGGCGGGCTCGCCGGGTTCGGTATCGGTGGTCGCGGCGTGGTCGATCTCGGTCATCGCGAACACCTCTCGTGCGGGCCGGTCGCGGCGGCGCGGTTCATGGCAGCGGGGCTTCGTCGGCGGGCTGCATCTGCCCGGCCTTGCGCAGGAAGGTGATGACACACATCAACCAGAACCCGAAGACGACGGTGCCCATCCAGAACGAGATCGACCCGTTCCAGGCGAACGGACCGGCAGTGGAGACGAACACCGGCGTGGCCAGTACTTCGGTGACGATCTGCCAGATGGTCACGTATCCCAGCCATTTCGGGAAGATCTCGTTGCGGTCGTAGAAGATCGCCAGGGCGAATCCGAAATACGCGGTGACGAAACAACCGAGCGATCCCACGTAGGAGAGCAGACCGAGATCGTAGAGCAGCGCCAGGAGTTCGGGGTCGCGGTCTTCGCGGAACACCGCGACCAGGAAGCAGAACGCCACCAGCAGGCATCCGGGCAGGGCACCGACGGCCATACCGGCCAAATAGATGTAGGCGCCCACCGAGCCCGCCGACATCCGCTTCATGTGGTACACGACGATCCCGTTCGATACCCCCGCGCCGCCGACGATGAGCAGGAGTACGGCGAAACCTATTTTGATGGTGAGGGAATGCGTATCGAAGAATTCCGCGATATATCCCGGGTCCGTATCCGGCCGGGGCGGCGGCATGACCCGGGCGAGCAGCACGAAGATCAGGCCGAAGGCGGTATAGAACACGGGCACTATCGCGAAGCACAGCCAGACATCTCTTTTCCCGGCCGGTCGCACAGTCTTCCGTATGGCCCGGTCCGCCGGTGTGCCCGGTGCGGGTATCGACATTCTCATCGCGGCGCCGCCGCACCGGCCTGCCTGCGCAGAGTCGACCGCAAGACGATGAACATCACCGCGACGAACACCGCGAACGCGCCGTTGCGCAGCCAGAACGAGATAGCGCCGTCCCAGGCCAGCGGGCCACTGGTGACCACCGCCGCCGCGGTGGCCGGGGCCATCGCGACCGCGGTGCCGACCGCGATATGCCCCACCCAGCGCGGGAATATCCTCCGCTCCCCGGTATCGAAATAGATCGCCGCGGCCAGCAGCAGATTCTGCGCGACCAGGATGCCCACCGGCGCGATGAAGATGATCCAGGCCATATCGTTGAGCAGCAGCACGAGTTCCGGAGAGCGGCCGGGCCGGAAAGCGGCCACCAGATAGAAGATATCGGCCAGGGCGAAAATGGTCGCACCGCTCACCGTCGCGGTCAGGTAGCAATAGGCGAAGACGTGGCTCTGCCCGGCCATACGTTTCAGCTGCGCCACTATGACCATGAAGAACGGAATGAGCATGATTCCACAGAGATTGAAGGTGATCATGCTGAACCGGATCGCCGCCCGATGATCGGCATAGAAGTCCGCGACCTGCTGCGCCGGCAGCTCCGGGGACAGCGGTGGAAAGAAACCGGGGAAGGCGGCGAACGCGATGATCAGGACCACTCCGGCCGCTGGGCCGGTCCACACGCAGATCGATTGGATCTCGAGATCGGTATCGGATTTCGATCGCCCGGTATCGGCAAGCGCCTGCATCGCACCTCGATTCACTCGGATCGGCGTCGGCGGCCCGGGTTCCCGGGTCCTGCGGGCGAACGCAGGCTATCTAGCCGATCGGCTAGATAGAAGGTTAGGGCACCCGCTCGGGCTTGTCGACCCCGGACGTGCTCTCCCCCACAACCGATCACCCTCCCGCCACCCTGCCCACCCGTCGATCGGCGCGCAGCAGAATCTGGGAACCTTCGGTTACTTATCGTGGCGGCTGGATATAACCTGTGAAATCACATGTTCCGGGCCGGAATTTCGACGGGTCAACAATTCTCGCCTTTCAACCCGCACTGAATCAATTTCCATGATTCGTCGGCGACCGCTCGCCGCCTGGATGCGGCGGTTTTGGTGAGCAGCGCCGCGACCAGCCCGACCGCGAGCAGTAGATCGTCGGGGGTGGTACCGGGACGGAAGGTATTCGCCCCGTCGGCCAATTTGGCGGCGAGCAGTGCCCGCACCCGCGATTCCGCAGCGACGTGGGCGGGGTCGACACGGTCGGGACGAAGGGTGGACACGAAGGCAGTGCACTCGACCAGCTGATCGAACATGGCGGCGAGCAGGTCCTCGAGCGTGCAGTCCGGGCGTGCGGCGATGCGCTCCAATACCTGGATATCCTCGTCGAAGACCGCCTGGATCAGAGCTTCCCGGCCCGGGAAGTGCCGGTACAGCACGGCCGGACTCACACCGGCGGCGGTCGAGATGGACGACATCGGGGCCGCCGCGCCGCATCTGGAGAACACCCGGCGCGCGGCCATCAGGATGGCGGCGCGGTTCTCCGCGGCCGCCGCGGGCCCTCTATTGACGCGATGGGGTGAATTCACCCGAACTACGGTATCAACCGGAGTAGTTATTCCGGTAGGTGATGAGGAGATACTTCGGGAAATCGTCGAGCGTTCGATCACCTAGCAAGACGATTACCGGAGAGAAAGGCCGCCCGGCATCGGAGCGGGTAACGGAAACCCCGACCTCGAAGCCGTCGATCCGGCGTCCAGCTACCGGAACCACGGGTCACATTACGCGATCCGGCCGCTACCCCGGCAGCGGTGGACGGCCGTTCGCCGCCATCCGGAACGTATCGGCGCCGCATTGCCGCCGGACAGCACGTTTCTGGAAGCGGACACTCACCAGCGCCCGCCATGCTTGCACAGCACAACGGCGACGGAACACGGGTAGGTGTGACCCTCTCGTGGCGCTTCCCGGCCGTCCCGACCGAATTACCGACGGGCGCTCTCCCGCGCCATCCGAAAGGAACCCGTGATGAGCGTTGTCACCGAACTCGGCGAATCGAACGCCGTGCACCTGCCGCAGGGCACCATCCGAAGCTTCGAACGCGGACAGGGTGAGCCGGTGATGTTCGTTCACGGCCTGTACGCCAACGCGGCCGCATGGCGGAAAGTCGTTCCACTACTGGCCGGTTCGTACCGGTGTATCACTGTCGACTGGCCTTTCGGAGGACACCGGATTCCGATGGCTCCCGACGCGGACCTGACCCCGCTGGGAATCGCCTACACCGTGGCGGATGTCATCGAGACGCTCGGCCTCTCCGATGTGACCCTGGTCGGCAACGACGGGGGTGGAATGCTCTCCCAGCTCGTCGTGACGCACCGGCCCGAACGAATCGCCAGACTGGTACTGACCCCGTGCGATGCCTACGAGAACTTCCCGCCACCACTGTTCCGCTATCTGTGCTCGATGGCGCGGATTCCGGGGGCAGGGACATTGACGGGCCGAGTCCTGCGGCGCACCACGGTTCGCCACACCTGCGCACGCTCGCGGCTGGGATTCGGCGGCCTGACCCACAACCCGATCAGCGGCGAGTTGATCGACCACTACCTGCACGGACTCACACACGATCCCGGGGTCCTTCGAGACGGTCTCAAATTTCTGCGCGCGGTGGACAACAAGTACACGATCGATGCCGCCGCACGTTTCCGGTCGGCCGGACTTCCGGTTCTCGTCGCGTGGGCCGAACAGGACCGCTTCTTCCCGTTCGAGCACGCGAAACGGCTCGCCACAGACTTTCCGGACGCCCGCCTCGAATCGATTGCCGACTCGCTGACCTGGGTAGCCGAGGATCAGCCCGCGCGCACAGCCGAACTGATCGACCAATTCATCGGCGCGACACCACTGCGCGCGGAAAGGCCGTGCTGATCAGTTCGGCGGCGGTGTCGAACAACCGGGTCGAGTGGGCGCCCTTGACCAAGATGACCTGGCCGTCACTTCGATGGTCGCGCAGCAACTCCAGTGCTTCGCCATTGGATTCGACGTGAGCCGTCCGCGCGGTCCCGGCGGCGCGGGCCGCGGCGGCCATGGCCTCGGCGTACACGCCGCCGACCGCGATCAGTGTGTCGATACCCAGTTCGGCGGTGTAGCGGCCGATCTCGGCGTGCACGGATGCCGCCGTCTCGCCCAGTTCACGCATCTCACCGAGTACCGCGACCGAGGGACGGCCGGTGGCGGCGATGGTCGCGAGCGAGCGCAGTGCCGCGCTGACGCTCTCGGGACTCGCGTTGAACGCGTCGTTGATGACGGTGACCCCATCGGGGCATTCGGTGACCTCCATGCGAGCCCCCGAAGTCGGCGTGGCTTCACTCAGAGCCTGGGCCACCACGGCCAAAGGCACTCCCACGACCAAGGCGAGTGCGGCGGCGGCCAAAGCGTTGACGAGATGATGTTCACCGACCACCCGCAATGCCACCGCCGCGGTATCGGTGCCATGACGCAGGGTGAACCCGGCCCGCGCCGCGGTGTCGACCACGATGTCCTCGGCGCGCACGTCGGCGTCCGCGCCGGTGCCGAACCACAGCACCCGGCCGGCGGTATGGCCGGCCATTGCCGCGACCAGCGGGTCGTCGGCGTTGAGGACCGCGGTCCCGGCCGTATCGAGTGCCTCGATGATCTCCCGTTTGGCCACGGCGATGGCCTCTTTGGTGCCGAACTCGCCCACGTGCGCGGTCCCGATGCCCAGAACCGCCGCGACCGACGGGCGCACGATCGTGGTCAGGTGCTCGATATGGCCTTTGCCGCGGGCGCCCATTTCCAAGACCAGGAAATCGGTATCGGGTCGAGCCCGCAGCACGGTGTGGGGGAAGCCGATCTCGTTGTTGAACGAGCGCTGCGTCGCGACGACCCGGCCGTGGCGGGCCAGGATCTGGGTGAGCAGGTCCTTGGTGGAGGTCTTTCCCGCCGAACCGGTGATCGCCAGCACCGTGCCGGTGTAGCGGGCGGCGACAGTGCGGGCCATCTCGGTCATCGCGGTCACCAC
Organism: Nocardia sp. NPDC003345; assembly: GCF_053589395.1. NCBI lineage: Bacteria > Bacillati > Actinomycetota > Actinomycetes > Mycobacteriales > Nocardiaceae > Nocardia > Nocardia sp. NPDC003345. The sequence continues at coordinate 10,261 of NZ_JBSFRU010000063.1, read as the reverse complement.
ATCGTCGACGACGACCGTCGGCACCCCGGTCGGCCGGGTGGCCAGCACCGCGACCGCCCCGGAACCGACAGCCTGCGCCGCGAAGTCGTGTCCGTCGACCCGGTCTCCCGGCAGGCAGGCGAACAGTCCGCCCGCCTCGACCTCGCGGGAATCGATCGCGACGGGCGCGGTCACCGGGGCGTCGGGGTCACCGACCGCGTCGAGACGACCTCCGGCGGCCACGGCGATCTCGGTCAGAGTCATGGGGATCATCGGTTCAATCTCTCATCCTCGGACTACGGATCCGGAGAGGACGTGCATTGTCGATGCGATCCCGCATTCACGAACGGATGGCCGCGACGAGGCGTTGACGCAGCCAGGTCAGCGGTGTGGCGCCACTCGGGTCGATGGGGTAGCTCGGGTAGCTCTGGTGCGCACCGGATTTCAGGAAGTCCCCGATCTGCTGCCGTCGTTGCTGGTAGGCCGAGGGGGTGAGTTCGTCGGTCAGCGATCCCAGACCGCCGGCCTCCAGCGCGTCACCGAAGATATCGGCCATCTGCTGCTGATAGGAGCCGACGGCGGCCGGGTCGGGGTTGGACAACTGCACCGCGAAACCGGCTATGCGCCCGGCGATATCACTATCGGGCATCGTGCAGTAGAGATCCCCGGTCGCACAGAAGGTGTAGGTGAGCGGGGACAGTAGGCCGAACCCGCCCAGGCGCGGGCCGGCAGCTCCCGCACCCGGTACCGGTGGGCCGATGAGGACGTCGGTGGGTGAGCGGCGCGGATCGGCGATCAGCCCGACCAGGACGACGCGGTGTGCGGGCACCACCCCCAGCCCGGTGCCGATCTCCGCGGCCAGATCGCCGGCCGCGTCGGCGCCCTGGCTGTAGCCGAGGACCGCGAAGCCGGTGGCCGGGCAGCTCTGCGCCATCCCGGCGACCAGGCCGCGCGCTCCGGCGAGTGCCTCCCCCTTCGACCGCCCGTAGACCTCTCCCTCCCAGGGAAAGGCGGTGGCGGCGTAGCGGACGTAGTCGACCCGCACGTTGCCGGGCAGATCATCGGCGATCAGGGCCAGCATGCCCTTGCCGGGGTTGGAATGGGAGGTCTCCCAGGTGCCGGGGACCGCTACTACGTACAGGTCCGGGCAGGACTGCGGTTGTGCTCCGGCATCCCCGGCGCGGACCCCCACCCCGGTGGACATCAGGGCGAGCAGGCAGGCGGCGGTGATCTTCCATCGTGTGAACATCGGTACTCCGGCTCGTCCGGCGGCCGGATATCCGGTGCCGGAGGTTCATTCGAAGGCTTGTGCGCCGGACTGCGGGCCCGAGGCCGCGGCCGGGCGCGCGGCATCGCCGGACGTTCCGGGTAATCGGGCGCCGCGGCGGGATCCGCGGCCCGGCCGGACCCGGGCCCGCGAAGCCGTAGGTGTTTCGTACCGGCAGGGCAGCACCGGCACCGGGAACCCGAGTCCGGGTTCCCGGTGCCGGGCGCAGCGGGTCAGCGCGGGGGTTGGCTCATATCCCGGTTCGCCGTGGGCAGTTCGATGCTGATCGGCATCCGGAGTTCGGCCAGGTACCAGAGGGCGAACTGACGCAGGAACTCGTCGAAGAGCCAGTACGCCTCCTGCATCGGCGGCGCGAGGGTCAGCATGCCTTCGCGGACGGCGATGAACGGGCCCCAGCTGAACCGGAGCAGCGGATCCCAGACCGGCTCCCGCGGGATCGCCAGCCCGTCGGCGATATTGTCGCCGAGCAGGAAGCGGGTGAAGGAACCGAGTACGCCCTTGCTCAGGATCGCCAGATCGAGGTTGGTGCCCAGTCGCAGCAGCCGGTCGGCGAGCTTCACACCCTCCGGCGTCGGCATCAGGATCGGGTCCAGCACCTGGGCCGCCTGCGCGTTCGCCTGGTCCCACGAGTTGGGGATGTATTCGTCCCGGACGCCGAGCATATGCGCGGCGACCTGCCACGAATGCAGGAAGGCCTCCGACTCGTGCGCCGGGATCGGCACCTTCCACGCGGTGAGATGGCGCATCACGGTGGTGGGCAGGCTGTGCCAGGTCACCATGATGTCGTTCTGGCTGATGGGGATGTCCTCGTCGGCCGAGCCCACCCAGTGCGGCGACTGCGGCAGCAGATGCCGCACCGCGGCATGCACCAGACGCGTCTTCACACAGGTCACGACCATTTCGCCATCGGGCCCGTAGGCATTGCCGTTGCCGATGTCGTAGCCGAGTTTCGCGGTCTTGGAGATCCGGTCCTTCAGATCCTGGCCGCCCTTGGAGTAATAGACCGACCGCGCCTCCTTCGGAATGACCGTGCTCATCATTCCGCTGGCCAGGCCGTAGAGGACACCGAGGTAGAGGCCGCGCTTCTTGTTGAAGTCGACCGCGGTCGCGAGCTTGGCGTTGTCCGCCCAGGACGGCATCTGCCGGGCGTACTCCATGAAATCGCGCAGGTCCTGGGGCAGGCCCGCCGGCAGCGGCTGGCCGTTGCGGGTCCAGGTGCGCAGCAGATCGTTGACGCGCCCGGCCTCGCCCCGATCCAGGATCGAGGCCACCAACTGGTCGGCTTCGGGGTCCCACACACCCATCGGGTCGGCTCCGGCCCCACTGCCGGCCACCGACCCCTGCGGCGACCAGGACCACGGCTGCGCCCGGCCCGCCGACGCTCCCGCCAACACCAAAGCACCCGCGGCACCGGCGACCCCACCGGCCCGCAATGCGTCCCGCCTGCTCAATCCATCCATCTGGCCACTCCTCGTTGAGTTCGATCACCGCCCCGACACGGTGAAATCGCGTCCTCCAGAGGTCGAAGAACTGTGATTAACTTATCAGCTGTACCAGACAGTTGTCTATGGTTTGGCGACCCCGGGCGGGCCGAATGCCGCCTTCACCTGCAAACCGCATGAATAGGACGAGTGCGTCGGACCCCGCCAAGCAACGTGGATTGACAGCTGCGATCATGTAATGCACGTCACCGGACCGCGCGAACGCACAATCCTCGAACTGACAAGAATCACAGGTTACATATCCGGTCCCGCCCACGGGGCCCGACACCGCTCATCGCGGCCCGCCGGGCACTCCCGAGGTGAAGGGCAGGACGAGCCGGGACGGGTGCCCGGCATCCCGGTAGATCTTGTGGGTGACGGGGCGGCCCACCGGCAGATGGAAGGCGTCGGGTGGCAGCAGCGCGTTGTGCGCGTCCTGCAACGGCTCGTTGCAGGACAGTTCGGCCGTCACCCGGTGGCCCGGCCGCAGGGTCGCGGCGAAGGGGTAGAGGCGCACCACGTACTCCTGGACCGTCCCGGGCTCGACCGGGACCGCCCGGGTATGCGGATGATAGGGGTCGCCCTCGGTGGTACGCGGATCCAGCTCGCGGTGGGAGGCCTTGAGGTATCCCGAGGTGAGCAGCTGTCGGCCGCCCTGCGGGTTCTCGTCCCACAGCCGCAGGATGAAATTTGTATCCTCCTGGTCGATCTCGGCGAACAGATGCGCGGCGCCGGTGCCGATCAGTTCGGCCGGCTCCTCGAACGGCGAGGTGGACCAGCGCAGGATCTCCACCTCGTCGGTGACGGTCAGCGGCGCCTGATAGAACCCGTCGGGCGCGGCGTAACGGGCATCCATCGGTTCGGGGTCGGGGGTGAGCCGGCCGCGCGGCCGCAGATACAGGGCCCGGTACCCGATCTCCCTGGGTGGCCACTGATCCGCGGTCACGCGTTCCCGGGAGCCCTCGACGAAGACCGAGATGGCCGGTTCGTCCATGATGCCGTTGTCGATACCCTTGATCCAGTAGTCGTACCAGCGCAACATCGTGTCGTGCTCTTCGACGAAGGGCCGCGATTGCATGGGCGGATACGCGCCGATCGCCAGTTTCTTCGGTCCCCGCAGCCGGGTGAAGAGCTCTATGGTGCCGTCCACCGTCCAGCCGCGGCCCTGATCGATCTGCAGGTAGACCGGAATATCGATATTCGGGGCGAGCGTGACGGGATTGCGTTCCTCGTACCATTCGCCGTCCAGCTCGTTCATCACGATGTCGAACCAGGCCTCGTGATGCTTCGGGTAGTGGAGTACGTGCACCAGATTGGGCCACGCGGCCACGTCGGGATCCGCGAGCCGGGCGGCCACGCGCCGGCGGACCTCGTCTGCCGAGAAGGTTTCCAGCATCCGGGATTTCACCGCGTCGGTGAACGCCCATCCGGAATCGCCGCCGCGCCCCTCTCGCGCGGCCCGGGGCATGAACCACATGATGCCACCGTGGTAGGTGGTCTCGTAGAAGTCGTAATGGCCACCGGATACGAAGATGGCCCTCAGATGCGGGGGGCGTTCGGCCGCGGCCAGCACCTGCACGGACCCGAAATAGGAGATACCGATCATGCCGACATTGCCGTCACACCAGGGCTGCCCGGCGACCCATTCGATGAAGTCGTAGGCGTCGCGCCCCAGCGAGACCCCGCCCGCGTTGTAGTTGCCGATATGGTCGCCCTCGGATCCGCCGGACCCACGCAGGTCACCGATCACGTGCACGTATCCCTCGCCGACGACGCGGGCGATGTCACCGGCCTCGATACAGCCGTCCCACATCGGGCTGGGCCTGCGCTGCGGCGGGGTGGTCAGCGCGAGCGCCTGCAACTCCTTGCCGTAGGGGCTCAACGCGACCAGCGCGGGTCGCGGGATATCGGAATCCCCGTGGTACGCGTCGGCGACGAGTTCGATCCCGTCGCGCATCGGTATCCGCAGATCCTTACGGATGTGGATGGTCTGACCACCGGCGTCGAAAGTGGCGAACTCGGCCATGGGGCTGCGACTCCTGTTCTGTATCAGTGCTTATCACCGAAGCGCGTGCGATAGCCGTGCATCGAGGTGAAGAACGGCGACGGTTCGAGGGTGGGATCGCCGTCGTATCCCAGTTCCGCGGCGGCGCTCGCGAACGGCGAGTAGACCGAATCCGTGACGGGCAGCCCCGCGCACAGGCACCGGTGCGCGGCCGCCCGCAGCCGGCCTTCGATCTCGAGGCTCTCGTCCAGCGCCTCGCGTGCCCGCTCGCTGTCGAGTTCGACGCCGAGCGGCTCGCCGTTCGCGCGGCGGTACGGATGCCCCAGGTACAGCCGCCGGGGCCGGATCTCGTCACGCAGGTATCGCACGCTCGCGCGATAGCCGTCCGGATCGCGGAAGCCCGGGAAGCCGTTGGCGGCGCCGTGAATCTGCACGGCGTCGCCGGCGAACACGTCGTTCTGCCCATCCAGCACATAGGCCACCGAACCCGGCGTGTGGCCCGGCAGATGGTGCACGGACACCGTGATACCGCCCCCCAGGCCCAGGGTCTCACCACCTCGAACCCGCATCGAGGGCTCCATCTCGCCCGAGATGACCGCGTTCGCCGCCCGGGTCTGTGCGTCCACACCGGCCCGGGCGTCGAGGTACTGTCCGCGGCCGGTGAGGTATTCGTCGATATGGGCGCGCCGCGACCGCAGCATGGGCGCGTCGGCCTCGTGGATCACGACTTTCGCGCGCCTGCCGGTCGATTCCCACAGAGCATGCGCCCCGCCGATATGATCGATATGGCCGTGGGTCAGCAGAATCCAGCGCACGTCGGCGATATCGCGTCCGAGATCCGCCAGCGCCGGTGCCATCCCCGCCGCGGGGGACGAGGCGATACCGGTGTCGACGATGGCGGGTTCGGGCGCATCGATGAAGAAACTGTAGAGGCCGAACCGGCCCCACGGCGAGAAGAGCGGATGGATCCGCACCTCGCCGTTCATCGGATATCCCCGCGTTCCAGGAATGCCGCGGCTTCCCGGTACACCGTGCGGTATTCGGGCAGCCACGAGAAGTTCTGCACGAAACCGTGGTTCGCGCCCGGGTAACGAACCACGGTCACCGGTACCCCCGCCTGCCGCAGCCGCGCACCGTAGAGTTCGCCCTCGTCACGCATCGGGTCGAATTCGGCGGTGACGATCAGCGCGGGCGGCAGGCCGGTGAGATCGGCGCGGGCGATCGGCGAGACGAGCGGGTCGGCCGGGTCGGCGCCACTGCCGGTATAGAAGGAGTTGAAGGGTTTCAGCGCGGCGGTCTCCAGGCCGTATCCACGCGCGTTCTCCCGCATGGACCGATAGCGTTCCGGGTCGAAGTCCAGGTCGAGGGACGGATAGAACAGGATCTGACGGGTGATGCCGCCGAAGCCGTCGTCGTGGGCCAGCGCCGTTACCGAGGCGACCATCCCACCGCCCGAGCTGTCACCGGCCAGCCCGAGCGCGATACCGTTCCAGCGCAGTCGCGCGGCATTGTCCGCGATCCAGCGGACAACCCCGTAGCAATCCCGCAGACCCGCGGGATACGCGGCTTCGGGCGCCCGGCGGTAGCCGACCGAGACCACCCGGTAACCGGTCTCCTTCGCCAGTTCCCGGGCGATGTGGTCGTGGGTGTCGAGGCTGCCGAGGAAGAAGGCACCGCCGTGGAGGTAGACGAGGATTCCGTAGGAAACCGCCTCATCCGGTGTGTAGATCCGGATCGGGACCGCACCGGCCGCGGTCGGCGCGACCATATCCTCGACCGCGTGCAACGGCAGGCGCTCCTCGACCGGCGGGACCCGGGCCGCTTCGGCGGCGCGCAGCGCGGCCGGATCCGGCGGTCCCTCGGGCGGCACCGGCGATTCCGCTATAACGCGGGCGATCTCGGGATGCAGTGGCATATCGGTGACTCCTTATTCCGCGGCGGACCGTACGGTGGTCCGCTGGCCGGGAAAGACCTCCTCGACCTCGTCCTCGGTCCAGCCCTGCCGTGAGATGCGCTGCAGTTCATCGGTGACCGGTTTCCGGATCGCCTGATAGATCTCCAACGCCGCCGGCACCGAATCGGCCGCACGCAGCGCGTCGGCGAGGGCTCCGGCGTCCAGGATCGCCGAGTTCGCACCCTGGCCCTGGTGGTGCAGCATCGAATGCGCCGCATCGCCCACCAGCACCACGGAGTCGGAATGCCAGGTGGCGATCGGGTCGATGTCGTAGACGGCGCGCACATTCACCGCGTCGCGGTCGAGTTCACGCGCGATGGTCACGATCCGCTCGTCGAAGCCGCGGACGGTGGCGGCGATATCGTCCGAGGTCACCTCCGGCGCCCAGGTGGGGTCCGGGGACAGGGCGGTGATATCGAACGACACCTGGCCGCGGTGCCGCAGCGGCAGGAGATAGACCTTCGTCCCCCGGCCGATATACATCCGGAGGTTGTCGTCGACGACCAATCCATACGCGGCGGCGGCCGGGATCACGGCCCGGTAGGCGTGCTCACCGGAGAACACCGGCTCCGCGGCGCTGAAGAGCTGCCGGCGCACCACGGATTTGATGCCGTCCGCACCGACCACCAGATCGGCTTCGACGGTCTTTCCGTTGGTGAACGTCAGTACGGAACGGGCACCGCGATCCTCGACCGTTTCCAGGGTGTGACCGAGCCGCACCATACCCGCGGGCAGCACACCCAGCAGCGCGTCGATGAAGTCGCCGCGGTGGATGAGATGGGTCCGGGTCGGCTCGCCGAATTCGTGTACCCCCGGCCATTCTTCGCGCATGATGTGCTCGCCGGCGGCGGTGCGGATCTCGAAGTAGTCGCTGGGCGAGCTCACCGATGCGACGGCATCGAAGATCCCCCACTGCCGGAATCGCTGCATCGTGGCGGGCCGCAGGCCGATTCCGGCACCGACCTCCCGGACCGCGGTGGCCCGTTCGAACACTCCGATATCCGCGCCGAGCGCGCTCAGTGCCTTCGCGGCCGCCGCACCGGCGTAGCCCGCGCCGACGATCGCGATCTTCAGTTTCGACAGGTCCGAGGCTTGCATGGTTCTTCTCTTTCGACGGGCGCGGCATCCGCGCCGGGGCGGCTCAGGCCTGGATGGCCAGGAAATCGGCGGGGTTGTCCACGAACAGCGTGGTGATGGTGGCCTCGTCGACACCGGCCGCCCGGAGATCGGGGATGAGGTCTTCGAACAGGTAGTTCACGGTGTGACCCTCGACCCCGGGCCAGCCCAGCGGACTGCAGTTGGCATCGGCGGAGGCGAGTGCCTTGCCGAGATGTCCCTGACCGAGGAAGCGCAGGAAGTGATCCAGGCGCTCCTTGCGCGGCCTGGCCCAGAACGGGGGATCGGCAAGCTCGGTCTCGTAGCCGAAGGTGTCGAATCCGACCCGGCCGCCCTGTTCGGCGATCCAGGTGTCGCGGGTCTTCTCCGCGTTCACGCCGTCGTCGGCGTGCCCGAACAGCACCCGGTCCAGCGGGAGACCTTCCTCGTGGAAGATCGCGATCGCGTTCTCGGCGTCGATCGCCAGATGGGTCAGGATGGGCACGCCGGTGGTCAGCGCGGCCCGGGCCGCCGCCCGGTAGATGCGCTTGTCCAGCTCGGTCATCCGGCCGCCGCGGCTCACCCCGACCTTGATGACCCCGGCGCGGCCGCCGGTGCCCCCGATACCGACGGTGATCTCGTGGACGAACTGCCGGGTCAGGTAGTCGACGGTGGCCCGCTCGAAATAGGGCAGCGCGGTATCACCGCCGACGAATCCGGTGCAGGCCACGATGTGCACGCCGGTCTTGGCCGACAGCGACCGGTAGTAATCGATATCGCGGCCGTTGCAGATCCCGGTGACATCGACGAATGTCCCGCCGCCGTACTCGTGGAATTGCCGCAGTTTCGGCACCGTCTCCGCGTACCGCTGCTCCGGGCTCTTCCACCATGTCGTATCCAGTTCGGATCCGGGCATGCCGTACCCGATGTGCTCGTGGACGGCCACGAATCCCAATTCTTCGGCCGGGATCGCGCCCAGCACCGTGTTCACTTTCGACACACCACTCACCTTCGACAACGGAATGAGACGTTTCCGGGTTCAGCGGACCGACAGCAGTTCACGCGGGTTGTCCACGAGGATCCGCGCGATATCGGCCTCGCCGAGTCCTGCGGCCCGGAGCCGCGGGACGAACACCGACAGGACGTACCCGAAGGCGGTACCGCGAGCCGGACCTCCCTTCGCGACCCCGGTCGCGTTACCGGACAACAGGATCCGATCCAGGTGCCCTGCCTCGGCCAGATCGAGCACCAGCGCCGCTCGATCGCTGTCACCGACAGGCCCGTCGCCCTCGGTTCCGATATGGTCGAGCGCCACATAGGCACCGCGACGCGCGACCTCGTGCGCGGCACCGGTGGCCAGCGCGTCCGCGCGGTCGAGCCCACCGACGACCACCCGGCCGGCCGGTAGTTCTTCGTCGAGTACGACCTCGAGGTCGGGCGCGGCCGCGGCGCCGTAGCGGATCGACAGCGGCACTCCGGTTTCCAGCGCGGCCCGCGCGGCACCCCGGAACAGGCTTTCGTCGGTCGCTGTCATTCCCGCCCGGGTCGCGGTGACGGCGACCAGCCCCGCGGCACCGCGCCGCTCTACGCGCGGCACCACCATGCCCTGGGTGATCTCCGCGGTGAACAGCTCCGCGAATCTGTCCGCCGGCCACGGCGTGGGCGGGTCGGTCTGCGGGGTGCGGAAGTAGCCGCCGAGCAGTTCCTCCGGGCCCATACCGGTGGACGCGACGATATGGACGCCGGTGGCCCGGGACAGCGATTCGTACAGGCGCACGTCGCGCCCGTGGAACATTCCGAAGCTGTCGACGATCGTGCCGCCGCCCTGTTCACGGAAGTCCAGTAGTTCCGCGGCGAGCGATTCGAAGATCTCGGCGCGGTCGAACGGGATATCGAAGGCGTACTCCGCCCCGGGAACCACCGACAGCAGGGCCTCGTGCACAGCGACGACACCGAGCTCATCCGCGGGAACTGGGCCGAGCACCGTGTTCACGGTGCGCGCGGCAGACCGATCGCCGTCCACAGGCAATTCCTTTCGATTCCGGCGTATCCACGCCGATGTGTTCCGGGCGTCGGCCTCGCGCTCCGATGGCGCCTCCGGCTCCGGGCCCGCAGTCCGGACACGGTGACCGTGGTCACGCTGTCCCGATGAACCGTCCCATATTCGCTTACATCATGTCAAGTGAGTAATCTTTATGTAAAGCCAACTGGGGGTGCCGACGACCGATCCGACCCGCTAAGTCGCGTCGGCATCCATCGGTTCGGCCGCTGTGCTGGCTATCGTCGGTGCCCATGGGCTCCCCCACCGACCACGTATCGGACCGGCTCGACCGCGGCGTCATCGTCACCGGGCTGGTGATCGTGTCCGGCATGATCATGGTGGTTCTCGATACGACGATCGTGAACGTCGCGCTGGACTCGCTCAGCAGCGAACTCGACGCGACCCTGTCGACGACCCA
>NZ_JBSFRU010000062.1:0-22925 GCF_053589395.1 Nocardia sp. NPDC003345 | reverse complement strand
CGCTGACAGCAGACGCGGGCCGAACCCTTTGGGGGCCTCGCTGGACTCGGCGCCGCGCGGTGGTTGGGGTGGCGCGGCGCCGAGTTGTCACTCGTCCAGGGCGCCCGGGGCGGTCTTGGAGACCTGCATCAGGAACTCCAGGTTGTTCTTGCTCTTGCGCAGGCGGTCGATGAGGAGGTCGATCGCCTGGTGGGAGTCCAGGCCGGACAGGACGCGGCGCAGTTTGTGCAGGACCGCGGCCTCGTCGGGGTTGAGCAGCAGTTCGTCCTTGCGGGTACCGGACGGGTTGACGTCCACCGCGGGGAACACGCGCCGCTCGGCGATCTTGCGGTCGAGTTTGAGCTCGGCGTTACCGGTGCCCTTGAACTCCTCGAAGATCACCGTGTCACCCGTGGAACCGGTTTCCACCATGGCGGTGGCGATGATGGTGAGCGAGCCGCCGTTCTCGATATTGCGGGCCGCACCCAGGAACCGCTTGGGCGGGTACAGCGCCGTGGAATCGACACCACCGGACAGGATGCGCCCGGAGGCCGGCGAGGAGTTGTTGTAGGCACGGCCCAGGCGGGTGATCGAGTCGAGCAGGACGACGACGTCCTTGCCCATCTCGACCAGGCGCTTGGCCCGTTCGATGGCAAGCTCGGCGACCGAGGTGTGATCCGACGGCGGCCGGTCGAAGGTGGAAGCGATGACCTCACCCTTCACCGAACGCTGCATATCGGTGACCTCTTCGGGACGTTCGTCGACCAGCACGACCATGAGGTAGCACTCGGGGTTGTTGATCGCGATCGCGTTGGCGATGTCCTGCATGATCGTGGTCTTACCGGCCTTCGGCGGGGACACGATCAGCGCGCGCTGGCCCTTACCGATCGGCATGATCAGATCGATCACCCGGGTGGTCAGCTTGTTCTGCTGGGTTTCCAGGCGCAGCCGCTGGTTGGGGTACAGCGGGGTCAGCTTGCTGAAATCCGGGCGGCGCTTGGCCGAATCGACCTCGGCGCCGTTGACGGTGTCCAGCCGCACCAGCGGATCGAACTTCTGCCGCTGGTTGCTCTGCTCGCCGTCGCGCGGAGCGCGGACCGCACCGGTGATCGCGTCACCGCGCCGCAGGCCGTTCTTGCGCACCAGATTCATCGACACGTACACGTCGTTCGGGCCGGCGAGGTAGCCGGAGGTCCGCACGAAGGCGTAGTTGTCGAGCACGTCGAGGATGCCCGCGACCGGCTGGAGCACATCGTCTTCGCGGATCTCGGGCTCGCGGGCCTCACCGCCGCCACCTTCGCGGTCGCGACCCCGGCGGCGTTCGCGGAACCGGCGGCCCCGGCGGCCGCGGCCGCCTTCTTCGTCGTCGCCACCACGGTCGCGGTCGCGGTCGCCGCCCCGGTTACCGCCGGAGCCGCGCTGATCGCCGCCCTGACCCTGCTGGCCGGACTGGTTGCGGTCGCGACGGCGCTCGCCCTGATCGGCGTCCTTACCGTCCTGCTTGCCGTCGTCGGAGCGGGAGTCGGCGCCCTGATCTCCGTTGTTCTTGCCCTGCTGGTCCCGGCCGCGACGCTGCCGGCCGCGGCCGCGCTGACCGGAATCCCGGCCGCCGTCCTCGGAGCCGTCGTTCTTGGAATCGGCCTTGCCGTCGTTCTTGGCGCCTTCGTTCTTGGAATCGGCGTCCTTCGCGGCGGGCTTGGCGTCGCTCGCGGGCTCGGTCTCGGTGACGGCGCCGTTGGCGACGGCCGTGCCGTTGGGGGCCCCCTGGTTGCCCTTGCCCGCGTTCTCGGCGGCGGTGTCCTTACCCGCGGCGGCGTCGGGCGCGGCGCCCGGCTTCTGCTCGGCGGGCGCGGCGGCGGCCGCTACCGGGGCGGCGGGCGCAGCGGACTCGGGCGCGGCAGACCCGGCCTCGACGGGCTGGTCTGCGGTTTTACGTTCTCTGGCAGTCTTGGCGCGGGTAGTACGCTCCGCGGCGGCGGGTCTGCCGGCCTGGTTTTCCTTGATAGCGGCGATGAGATCACCCTTGCGCATACCGGAGGTCCCTCGAATTCCGAGTTCCCCTGCCAGTGCGCGCAACTGCGGCAACAACATTCCAGTCAGCCCCGATCCGATGTCGGTGTTTTCGCTCATCTTGGATGAAATCTGTCCGGAGTCACTTTCGCGGTTGCCCGAGGGTTCGGAGTCGGATACCACCCCGGGTGTCGCGAGCAGGTCCGTATCTGTCACGGAGATCCTTTCCTTCCCTCGATGGCCGTGTGCTGTGTCGAGGGTTCGTTCCGTAGCCCGGACGCGCTGCCGGACTCGGATTTGTAGCCGTATCGCCTGCCCCTCCGGGACCGGGTGCTTCGCCACCGCTCATAAATGGTGGAAGAGATCATTCCAGTTGCGGGGCTGCGCGGCACCCCCATGGCATGAGGGCTCGAGCCTGGAGCCTGCTGGAGCGATTGCCCTGATGAAGCACCGGCGTCTGATGCGCGCGATGTACGGACTTGCCCAGGATAGCGGGCGACTACGATGGTCGGCAAGGCGGACGCGCCCGTCCGGCGATCCGGACCCCCTAGGCGGTGCCGACCTGGACACCTTCGGCGAAGCCGGGCTCGAGTACCCGCAGCCCGTCCGCGACGGCGAGCGCCCGCAGTTCATCCGGGAAATCGCTGGTCAGCAGGGCGAGGACGGTCGGTCCGGCACCGGAGACCGTGGCCGCGATCCCCGCCTCGCGCAGCCGTTCGATCCAGGCGGTGGTCAGCGGCAGCGCGGGCGCGCGCTGGATCTGGTGCAACCGGTCCTCGGTGGCGGGCAGCAGCAGATCCGGACGTTGCGTGAGCGCGACCACAGCCAGCGCGGCCCGGCTCACGTTGAAGGCCGCGTCGCGGTGTGGAACGAGGTCGGGCAGCAGGCCGCGGGTCTGCGCGGTGGAGGATCGCTCCTCCGGAACGAGCACCACCGGGCGCAGCGAGGGATGCGCGTCCAGGCGCACGGCCCGGTAGCCGCGCTGCGGCAGGGCGATATCGTCGCTGTCCGGCCCGGGGCCGGTCTCGGTCCAGGACACGACGATGCCACCGAGCACGCTGGCCGCGGCATTATCGGGGTGCCCTTCGAATTCCGCTGCGAGCTGCACCATCCGGTCGGAATCGACCGCGAGGGCGGCATCGAATTCCGCGGCGAGGGCACAACCCGCGGCGAGTCCGCCGACCACCGCGGAGGCCGATGACCCCAGACCGCGCGAATGCGGAATCGCGTTACGGCACACCACGTCCAGGCCGTCGGCCCAGACGCCGGCCGATTCCAGACCGCGTTCGATGGCCCGGACCACGAGATGCTGCGGCCCCCAGGGCACCTCGTCGGCGCCTTCGCCCTCGACCCGGATGGTGAGACCGGAATCGGTGCTGCGCACCTCGATCTCGTCGTAGAGCCCCAAGGCCAGGCCGAGAGAATCGAAGCCGGGACCGAGATTCGCGCTGGAGGCCGGCACCCGGACCGAGACGGTGATTCCGGCGGGCAGGGTCGGAGACACCAGCCGGCTTTCGCGAGTATCCAAGATCAGGCCAGTTCCAAACGGGCGGCGACGGCCACCGGATCGACCGGGATGGCCTGGACCTCGGGCATCCCGAGCAGGGCGGTATCCGGATCCTTCAGGCCGTTGCCGGTGACCGTGCAGACCACGGTCTGTCCCGGTGCCAGCCAGCCCTCCTTGTGCGCGGCCAGCACACCGGCCACGCTCGCCGCCGACGCGGGTTCCACGAAAACGCCTTCGCGGGCCGCGACCAGCCGGTAGGCCTCCAGGATCTCGTCGTCGGTGGCCGCGCGGAACGCGCCACCGGACTCCTCCTTGGCCGCGACCGCGCCGTTCCAGGAGGCCGGGGCGCCGATGCGGATCGCGGTCGCGATGGTCTCCGGTTCCTTGACCGGGGCACCGTTGACCAGCGGCGCCGCACCGGCGGCCTGCACACCCAGCATCCGCGGCAGCGAATCGGTGACGCGGTCGGCGTGGTATTCGCGGTAACCGCGCCAGTAGGCGGTGATATTGCCGGCGTTGCCGACCGGCAGCGCGTGCACATCGGGGGCCCGGCCGAGCACATCGCAGATCTCGAAGGAGGCCGTCTTCTGCCCCTCGATCCGGGCCGGGTTGACCGAGTTCACCAGGCCGATGGCCGGGAACTCCGAGGTCACCTTGCGGGCGAGTTCCAGGCAGTCGTCGAAATTGCCCTCGACCTGGATGATGCTCGCGCCCAGCATGACCGCCTGGGCGAGTTTGCCCATCGCGATCTTGCCCTGCGGGATGAGCACCGCGCAGGTCATTCCGGCCCGGGTCGCGTACGCGGCGGCCGAAGCGGAGGTGTTGCCGGTGGAGGCGCACAGTACGGCCTGCTGACCCCGGTATTTGGCGTCGGTCATCGCCATGGTCATCCCGCGGTCCTTGAAGGAGCCCGTGGGGTTGGCGCCCTCGACCTTCAGGTACACCTCGCAGCCGGTGAGTTCCGACAGATGCGGTGCGGGCACCAGCGGAGTACCGCCCTCGAAGAGGGTGACCGGTTCCCAGTCGGCCGCGCCCGCGAGCCGGTCGCGGTAGGCCGCGATCAACCCGGGCCAGCGGGAGTGGACTCCGGCCTGCGGGGCGACGCCCGTGGGCCCGCCCGTCGTCCCACCGCCGCCCCGGACGGAATCGCTGCGCGATGCAGTGGTCATTCTTCGGTGCCTTCCAATCTCAGAACGCTGGTGACAGATGTGACGGATTCCATATTCGACAGATCCGCGACGGTTTCGGCGAGCGAGGACTCGGTCGCGAGGTGGGTGACCACGACCAGTCGTGCCTTGTCGTCGTGGCCTTCCTGGCGGACCGTCGAAATACTGACCCCGTGGTCGGCGAACTCGCCCGCCACCGCGGCCAGCACGCCAGGACGATCCTCGACCTGCAGATTCACGTGGTACCGGGTGGGTGTGTCACCGATCGGCGCGATCGGTAGCTGAGCATAGACCGATTCGCCCGGAGCGCGGCCACCGAAGAACTTGTTCCGGGACGCCATCACCAGATCGCCGAGTACCGCCGACGCCGTCGGGGCGCCGCCCGCGCCCTGGCCGTAGAACATCAGCCGGCCGGCGTTCTCGGCCTCGACGACCACGGCGTTGAACGCGCCCGTGACCGCCGCCAGCGGGTGTTTGCGCGGGATCAGCGCCGGATACACCCGCACCGAGATGCGGTCCTTACCGCCCTCGGCCACGGTCGGCTCGCCCGGACCGGCCGGGACGCGCTCGCAGATCGCCAGCAGTTTGACGGTGCAGTCCAGCGCGGTGGCGGTCTCGAGATCCTCCGAGCTGATCTTGGAGATCCCCTCGCGGAAGACATCGGCCGCGGTCACGCGGGTGTGGAAGGCCAGCGATGCCAGGATCGCGGCCTTGGCCGCGGCGTCGTAGCCCTCGACATCGGCGGTCGGATCGGCTTCCGCGTAGCCCAGGCGGGTGGCCTCGGCCAGGGTTTCGCCGTAATCGGCGCCCGTCTCGTCCATGGCGGACAGGATGAAGTTGGTGGTGCCGTTGACGATGCCCACCACCCGGTTGACCCGGTCGCCGGACAGCGACTGGATCAGCGGCCGCACCACCGGGATGGCGCCGGCCACGGCGGCCTCGAAGTACAGGTCGGCGCGGCTGCGTTCGGCGGCGGCGGCGAGTTCGCCGGTGTAATCGGCGAGCAGGGCCTTGTTCGCGGTGATCACCGATTTCCCGGCGTTGAGCGCGGCCAGGATCAAGGTGCGGGCGGGGTTGATCCCGCCCATGACCTCGACGACCACATCCACATCCGGACGGGCGATGAGCGCTTCGGCGTCGGTGGTCAGCAGATCCGCGGGCACGCCCCGGTCGCGGCCGAGGTCGCGCACCGCCACCCCGCGCAGGGTGACCGGGGCGCCGACACGCGACTGCAGATCGTCGGCATGCTCCCGCAGGATTCGCACGACCTCGCTGCCGACATTGCCCATACCCAGGACCGCGATACCGATCGGCCGATCCGGGCCCCACCGGCCGGCCACCACATCGGTCACTTCGGGCATGGTCGTTCCTTTCGTCGCGTCCATCAGACCTCCAGACCGAGCAGGTCCTCGACCGTTTCCCGGCGCAGGATCAGCCGGGCGGCGCCGTCGCGCACGGCGACGACGGCGGGCCGGGTCAGCATGTTGTACCGGCTCGACATGGAATAGCAGTAGGCTCCGGTTCCGGCCACGGCGAGCAGATCGCCGGGCCCGGCGTCCGCCGGTAGCCAGGTATCGCGAATGATGATATCGCCGCTCTCACAATGCTTTCCGACGACCCGCGCGACCACCGGCCCGGTCTCGGAACCACGTGAGACCAGCTGGCAGTGGTAGTCGGCCTGGTACAGCGCGGGCCGGATGTTGTCGCTCATCCCGCCGTCCACGCTGACATAGCGGCGGCGCAGGCCGCCGTCGAGGGAGACGTCCTTGACGGTGCCCACCTCGTAGACGGTCACCGTGCCCGGTCCGGCGATGGCGCGGCCGGGTTCCACCGCGATGGTCGGGACCGGCAGCCCGGCCAGTTCGGCCTCCCGGGCCACCAGTTCGCGCATCTTCCGGGCGAGCAGATCCAGCGGTAGCGGATCGTCGGAGGGCAGATAGGAGATTCCGAGACCGCCACCCAGATCGAGCAGCGATATCTGCGCGGTCCGCTCGACGCCGAATTTGTCGATCGCCTCGCGCAGCAGCCCGAGCATGCGGTGCGCGGCGATTTCGAACCCGTCGATTTCGAATATCTGTGAACCGATATGGCTGTGCAGTCCGACCAGGCGCAGATTATCCGCCTCGAATACACGGGCCAGCGCTTCCATCGCATCGCCGCCCGCGATCGAGAAACCGAATTTCTGATCCTCGTGCGCGGTGGAGATGTATTCGTGGGTGTGCGCCTCCACGCCGACGGTGATACGGACCAGAACGTCCTGCACCACCCCGGCCGCGCCGGCCACGGCCTCCAGCCGCTCGATCTCGATCAGCGAATCGACCACCACATGGCCCACCCCGGCCGCGACCGCGGCCTCGAGTTCGGGGACGGATTTGTTGTTCCCGTGCAGCGCGATGCGCTCGGCCGGGAAACCGGCGTGCAGCGCGACGGCCAGCTCACCGCCGGAGCACACGTCCAAGGAAAGCCCCTCGTCGCGGATCCAGCGCGCGATCTCCCCGCACAGAAAGGCCTTGGAGGCGTAGTGGACCCGCGCGTCGGAACCGAACGCGCGCACCATATCCCGGCAGCGCGACCGGAAATCGTCCTCATCGATCACGAACAGCGGCGTGCCGAACTGCGCGGCCAGTTCGGTGACCGGCACGCCCGCCAGCCGCACCACATCGTCGGCGCCGCGGGTGGCGTTGCGCGGCCATACCTGCGCGGGCAGATCGATCATCTCGCGGGGATCGGCGGGACGCTCCGGCAGATTCGGCGCGTGCGGGACGGCGTGCCGGGGCCCGGCCGGATGGACGCTCATCGGATTTCCTTCCTCGCCCACTGCCGGAACAGTCGGCCGATGCGATAGCGGACGGTGCTCACATCCGCTCCGGCGCGGTGACGCCGAGCAGGCCCAGGCCGTTGGCCAGGACCTGACGGGTCGCGTTGACCAGCACGAGGCGGGCGGCGTTGACCGGGCTCACGGGTTCGTCGCCGAGCGGCAGCACCCGCAGGGTCTTGTTGGTCTGGAACGGATGGTAGGCGCCGGCGAGTTCTTCCAGGTAACGCGCGATCCGGTGCGGTTCGCGCAGGGTCGCCGCGCTCGCCACGACACGGGGGAACTCCCCGATGGTCCGGATCAGCGCGCCCTCGAACTCGGAGTCCAGTTGCGCGAAATCCGGTGTCACGGAGTCGTATTCGAATTCGGCGGCATTGCGGGCGATAGAGGCGGCCCGCGCGTGCGCGTATTGCACGTAGTAGACGGGGTTGACACTGTCCTGTTTGGCCCACAGGTCCAGGTCGATATCGATACTGGAGTTCACCGAACTGCGCACCAGCGAGTACCGGGAGGCGTCCACCCCGATGGCCTCGACCAGATCGTCCAGGGTGACCACGGTGCCGGCCCGTTTGCTCATCCGTACCGCGACACCGTCGCGCAGCAGGTTCACCATCTGCCCGATCAGCACCTCGACACTGTCGGGATCATCGCCGAAGGCCGCCGCGGCGGCCTTCAACCGGCCGATATAGCCGTGGTGATCGGCACCGAGCATGTAGATGCACAGATCGAAACCGCGCGAGCGTTTGTCCTGCAGATACGCGATATCGCCGGCGATATAGGCGGCATTGCCGTCGCTTTTGATGACCACCCGGTCCTGGTCGTCACCGTATTCCGAACTGGCGATCCACCAGGCGCCGTCCTTGGAATACAGATCGCCGGAATTCTTCAGTGTCTCGACCGCGCGCTCCACGGCGCCGGAGGCGAACAGCGAACTCTCGTTGTAGTACACATCGAAATCGGTGCCGAATTCGTGCAGCGTCTTCTTGATATGCGCGAACATCAATTCCACGCCCTCGGCACGGAACAATTCCAGACGCGCCTGCGGGTCGAGTCCGGGCGCTTCGGGATGCGCCGCGACGATCCGGTCGGCGATCTCGCCGATATAGGCGCCGGCGTAGCCCTGCTCCGGGGTAGGGCCGCCGGTGGCGGCGGCGACCAGCGATTCCGCGTACCGGGTGATCTGCGCGCCGTGATCGTTGAAGTAGTACTCCCGGGTGACCTCGGCGCCCTGCGCCGTGAGGATCCGGCCCAGCGCGTCACCGACAGCCGCCCAGCGGGTGCCGCCCAGGTGCACCGGGCCGGTCGGGTTGGCGGAGACGAACTCGAGATTGATCTTCGTGCCGGACAGGGCGTCCGCGGTGCCGTATTTCACACCCGCGGTCAGCACCTGATCGAGGATCGCGCCCTGCGCCGAGGCCGCGACCCGGATGTTCAGGAAGCCGGGCCCGGCGACCTCCGCGGCCGCCACCGCGTCGGTTCCGGCCAGCGCCTCGGCCAGCCAACCGGCCAGATCCCGCGGGTTCGCGCCCGCTTTCTTGCCGACCCGCATCGCCACATTGGTGCTGTAATCACCGTGTTCCGGGTTGCGCGGACGCTCCACATCGACCTTGTCGGGCAGCACCGAAGGGTCCAGGCCGCGTTCGGCCAATACCTTCGCGGCCGTCGCGTGAAGGAGATCTGCAAGGTCGGCTGGAGTCACGAGTCTCTATCCTATGGTCCGAGTGGGTGCGCGCCGCGAGTGGGCACCGCAGCGAGGCGTACCTCCGTCCCCGCTGTGGCCACGCGCGGACCGTGGACTGCCCCGGTGGGGCGCGCCCCTTGGCACTGACCATCGCGTGGAAAGAACTGGGACCGGTATGCCGAACAGGACCAGCGCCAAATCGGCGAAGGCCGTCAAGGCGGCGGGCAAGATGACCGCCGCTCGGACGAACAACCAACGGAACAGGAACAAGCCCCCGCTGGGCCAGCGTATTCCCTGGCTGACGGTGGGTGCGGTGGTGATCCTCATCGGACTCGTCGCCGCGCTCGCGGTCAACCTGGTGCCCAAGTATCAGGAGCGGGCGGCTCTGGAGAAGTTCACCCCCTCGGAGCAGAAGAAGGACCCCTCCGACGAGATCGAGGGCGTGGTCAAGAAGGAATACCCCGCCGGGCTGCACATCGACGCGACCCAGCGGGTGGCCTACGACCAGACCCCGCCGTTCGGCGGCCCGCACGACGCGTCGTGGGCCAACTGCATGGGCACCGTCTACGACAAGGCGCTGCGCGACGAGAACGCGGTGCATTCGCTCGAGCACGGCGCGGTCTGGATCACCTACAACCCGGACAAGGTCGACCAGTCGGGTATCGACACGCTGAAGGAGAAGGTCGAGGGCGAGCAGTACATGCTGATGTCGCCGCATCCCGGCCAGCAGGAGCCGATCTCGCTGCAGTCGTGGGGTCACCAGCTCACCGTCCCGAATGCCGACGACGAGCGGATCGGCCAGTTCATCACCGCGCTGCGGCTGAACCAGTTCGCCTATCCCGAGGTCGGCGCGGACTGCGCCACCATGGCCTTCGATACGCAGAACCCGCCGCCCTACGACCCGAGCGCGCCCGGCCCCGACGCGGTCCCGATGGACGGTAAGGGCCTGCAGCCCG
Source organism: Nocardia sp. NPDC003345 (assembly GCF_053589395.1). Classification (NCBI taxonomy): domain Bacteria; kingdom Bacillati; phylum Actinomycetota; class Actinomycetes; order Mycobacteriales; family Nocardiaceae; genus Nocardia; species Nocardia sp. NPDC003345. Next base: position 12,811 of record NZ_JBSFRU010000062.1, on the reverse strand, counting down.
ACCAGGCCGAACTCGGCGGCGGCGGTATGCCCGGCGGACTTCCCGGCGGCCTGCCGGGCGGCGGACTGCCCGGCGGTATCCCGGCCATCCCCGGTATGCCGGGCACGATGCCGGAACAGCAGGCTCCCGCGCCCGGGGCCGCCGGATGACCGAAGCCGACGAGGTGACCGAACCCGCGCCGGAGTCCGGATGGCGGGCGCAGGTCCGCGGGCAGCGCACCGCGCTGCTGACCATCGGCGCGGTCATCCTGCTCGTACTCGGGTTCGGGGTCGGCGTACTGCTGTCGCCGGACGAACCGGACGGCACCCCGCCGAACACGACCGATATCGGATTCGCGCAGGATATGTCCGCCCATCACGCCCAGGCGGTGGAGATGTCGGGGATCACCCTCACCGGCACCACCGACCCGGCGGTCCAGCGCCTGGCCTACGACATCCTCACCACCCAGCAGAGCCAGATCGGCCGGATGCAGGGGTGGTTGCAGATGTGGGGCGCCCCGGCGCGCGGATCCGAGGGCTACATGGCGTGGATGCCCGCCGACGAACACAGCGGGCACGGCGGCCACGAACACGCGCACTCCGACAGCGACCGGCCGATGCCGGGAATGGCCACCACCGCCGAGATCCAGCAACTGCGTGACGCGGAGGGCGCCGCCCAGGACAAGCTGTTCCTGCAGCTCATGCTCCGCCATCACGAAGGCGGGGTGCCGATGCTGGAGTACGGCGCCGCACACGCCGCCACCACCGAGATCCGGGTACTGGCCGGGCAGATGCTCGTGGCCCAGCAGGGTGAGGCGCGTCTGATGACGGATATGCTCACGGCCCGCGGCGCCGCGCCGCTACCCATGAACTGACCCGTCACCACACGTTTTGGCCTCCCCGGCGGTGATGCGATACGCTGTGGTCCGCCCGATCGACCGGTCACCGGTCCGGCCGGGTGGATCCCCGCCCTCGTAGCTCAGGGGATAGAGCGTCTGCCTCCGGAGCAGAAGGCCGCAGGTTCGATTCCTGCCGAGGGCACACACAAGTAAGGCCCCCGACCAGCTGGGTTCTGGTCGGGGGCCTTTCTCGTCCGCAACCTCGGCCAGGTCGATGACACGGGTTGTCACGAGTAGATCGGTCCCTCGTTTCGTGATGCTCGGGCCGCGAATATGGATGGCGATCCGAGGGCCGGCGGGCAGACGATCCTCGAACTGTGGGTGCCCGCCGAGGAACTCGAAGAGTTCAACCGCCACATCGTCGGCCGCATCGAAGTGGTGCGGGAATTCCGGTAGCTCGATCCCCCGAGATTCACAGGTCGACCCCGGCGCCTGCCTGGAGGTAGCGTCCGGGCGAGGTCCCCACGATCCGGCGGAACGGCGCGAGGAACGCGCTCGCCGTCGTGTATCCCACGGCGTGATGGCCACGCGCCGAACACCGCACAGAGACCCCGGACCGGTCACCTGGTCGGGGTTTCCGGTCCGGGTCGATGACGAGAAACACAACGTGCCCGGAACGGTTCCCGGGTGTCCACTCGTCGAGATGAAAACTGCTATCGAACAATGTCATTCGCGGATTCGGGGTGGATCGGAGGGTGGACGGACTCGCCGGAGTAAACGCGAGCGATCCCGGCGACGGTTGCGTGTCACGGTGTCGGGCGTACCGTCGACTTCACAGACCAGTGAACAACCGAGGAGGTGCCGAACCGTGGGACTACCCCAAACCATGCGCGCGATGCGGATCACCGGCCACGGAGGACCGGAGGTGATCGAACGCGCCGAGGTGCCCGTGCCCGCTCCCGGAGACGGTGAAGTGGTGGTCCGGGTCGCCGCGGTGGCGCTGAACAACACCGATCTGTGGACCCGCGAGGGCGCGTACGGCCGCCCGGACGATGCCGGCGCGCGGTCGGGCTGGCGTGGTCCGATCGATTTCCCGCGCATCCAGGGTGCGGACGTCGCGGGGCAGGTGGTGGCCGCCGGCGGCGGGGTCGACGAGGCGCTGATCGGACGCCGGGTGGTGGTCGATCCGGCGATCTACGACGGCGACGGTCCGGATGCGAACCCGGTGGGACTGATGGGCAGCGAACGTGACGGTGGCTACGCCGAATACGTGACCGCGCAGGCGCGGCGGGTCCACGATATGACCGATTCGCCACTGACCGACGATCAACTCGCCGGCCTGCCTACCGCCTACGGCACGGCGCTGGGCATGATCGAGCGCGGGCGCCTGGGCAAGGGCGAAACCGTGCTGGTGTCGGGTGCTTCCGGCGGCGTCGGGCTGGCGCTGGTCCAGATCGCCCGGGCGCGCGGCGCGCGGGTGGTGGCGATCTCCAGCGGAGACAAGATCGAATCGGTGCGGGAGGGGGGCGCGCACGCGGTCGTCGATCGGGCCGGCGATATCGCGGCACAGGTCCGGGCGGCCGAGCCGCGGGGTATCGATCTCGCGCTCGATGTCGTGGCGGGCGACCTGATAGGCGACGGTCTGCCGCTCCTGCGCGAAGGCGGGCGGTGGGTCGTGGCGGGTGCGCTCGGCGGGTACGGCGTGCAGCTCGATGTGCGGAGGCTCTACCTGCACAATGCCCAGCTGATCGGCTCCGCCATGCACACACCCACCCACTTCGACCTGCTCATGGATCTGGCCCGCCGCGGCGATATCCGGCCGGTGGTCGCCGCGGCGTTCCCGCTGGAGCAAGCGGCACGCGCTCAGGACGAATTGGCCCGCCGGGCGCATGTGGGGAAAATCGTCCTGAACCCCTAGCCGGCGCGAGGTCCGATGCCGATTCGGCGGGCCGGTGTCACGGCAGCGAAGGAGACCCACAGATGGCGGGACGCCCACTGCCGGAAGAGGAATGCGACCGGCTCTGGAAACCCTGGTCACCGGGCGAGGTCGCGGAGCGGCTGGCGAGCGCTCCGCCGTGCTGGTACGTGGCGGCGGGATGGGCGCTGGACCTGTTCGCCGGCGGCCTCGGACGCGAGCATTCCGATCTCGAGATCGGAGTGCCGCGCGACCGATTCCCCGAGATCGCGGACGCTTTCCCCGGCTTCGACTGGGATGTCGTCGGTGACGGCCGGGCCTGGCCGTATCCGGAACGAGCGGACACCCTGCACCAGACCTGGCTACGCGAACCGGAAACCGGGCACTACCGGCTGGATGTGTTCCGGGAACCGCACCGGGGCGACCGGTGGGTCTGCCGCCGCGACGAGTCGATCACCCTGCCCTACGAGGAACTGATCCGACATACCGCCGACGGCATCCCGTACCTGATTCCGGAGGCGGTGCTGCTGTTCAAGGCGAAAGCGCACCGGGCCAAGGACGAGGCCGATTTCCGTTGTGTGCTGCCCCTGCTGGACCGGTCACGGCGATCCCGGCTGTCGGACTGGCTGTCGCGAGTCCATCCCGGCCATCCGTGGCTGGAAACACTTGGAGGCGGCCGGTGACGCGCGTTCTCTCGGTATGGCGACCGGATCCGGGCACCCCGGCGGGGATCGACCCGGACGAATTCCTGCCGAGACTTTCAACCGAGCTTTCAACCGAGGTCGCGGCTCGGGTCGCCGGTGGGTGGGCGTGCTTCGGACCTCGAACGACGACGCGGAAATCTCCTAAACCGTACGCTCGATGGTATGACTGCGGATCTTGGGGGCCGCGTCGCCTCCGTACGCAAGCGTCGCGGCGTGACGCAACGAGAACTGGCCGATCTGAGCGGGCTTTCGATCTCGCTCATCAAGAAGATCGAGCAGGGTGAGCGCGACACTGTCCGGCTGGAGACGCTGCGCAAACTCGCAGTCGCGTTGCGGGTACGGACGTCGATCCTCCAAGGCGGGCAACACGATACCGAGTGGGCCGACGCCACCACGGAGGATCTCTGGGGACCGGTAAGGCGTGCGCTGGCAGGAATGACCGACCAGGATCCGAGCGACGAAGAAGTGACAGTCGCTGGAGTACAGGCAGCGATGGACGAGATCCGGTTGCTGCTGGGCACCCATCAATACCGCGCAATCGCGCGATCGCTGCCCTCGATAATGCGCGACGCCGACGCACTCGAGGGCGAAGATGGACGAATCGCCCGCGTCCGCCTTCTCGGTATGGTCGGTCACCTGCTTGTCCAGAATCGGCAGTTCGACGTCGCCGAACAAGCCCTCTACGCCGCAATAGATCAGGCAACCGACCAGCACGACGCCGCAGCTGCGGCGAACTCGATAACGTGGTCGATGCTTCGCCAGGGCAGAGTGGCGGAGGCCGAGCAGTTCGCAGTTTCCTGGGCCGACAGAATCGAACCGCGATTCAGCCGCGCGACCACCCGCGAACTCGCATGCTGGGGTCGTTTGTGGTTGTACGCGGCGAACGCCTCGATTCGAGATAATGTCGCGACCCGAGCAGATGACGCTTTGGCCTTGGCCCGCGCGGCCGCCCACCGAATCGGCCGAGAAGTTCTGACAGATACGCAAACCGTGCGCGCATACGGCCCGGTTTCCGTAGCCCACAACACCGCCGAGACCTACACACTTACCGGACAGCCGGACAAGGCCCTCGCCATCGCCCGCGTAACGCCGGTACCCACCCTGCAGCCGACCGGCGCGGGCCGGTTGAGGCACCGGCTCGATGTGGCCAGCGCGCACGCCCAGCTTGGACAGCATGCAGAAGCCGTCGGAGTCATGAACGAGCTGCGCAGGACTGCACCCGAGTGGCTGGTGCAGCAGCGCTACGCACGAGACATATTGGGAAGTATCGTTTCTGGCCGTCGCACTCTGTCCGCAGAAGCGCGCGAACTCGCCGATGCGATCCGGCTCGATTACTAGCGGTACCTGAGCAGTTGCTTGTGTCCCCCTCGATCGCCTGGTGACCAAAGGACCACAGACACCGGACTATCGACGCTGACAGTCTGTGACCGGCCCCGGCGCCGGGTCGATCGGCCTTCTGCCAACCATCTCCATGATTTCCCTTGTCCCCGGCGCCGGGTGCCTGCCAACGCCATCCACTCGGGGAGGAGACCATGCACGAGCGATCAGCGTCCGGTCCGTCGGCGGCGAGCCGGGCACCGGCCGGGACGGTGTGCCCGCCGCAGCAGGAATACCGCACCGATATCGAGACCCTGCGACGCGTCGCCGCCGGGTTACGTGCGCCGGGCGTGCGTCCCGCGCGACCGTCCCCGGACGATGTCGATCTGTCGCGGCGGGAGTTCGGCCGCGTGCTCTCCCGGCTGCGTGCGATCGGCTACGAGGAACTGCGCGGTGCCCGGTAGGCGGCGAGCGGTGCTGTTGCGACGTCATGACGCCGACGCCGCGGATATCGACCTGCTGACGGACCGGTACCGGCTCGATGTGGTGTTCACAGCGGTGGTCGATACGACCTCGAAACTCGCGGCGATCATCGCCGTGCAGCATCTGCTCGAACACGACGCCGAGGTGGTCGTGGTGCCGCATCTCGTGATCGATGGAACGCGAACGGACCATCCGTGGCTTCCGGTCGGCAGTCTGGCGGACCTGGTGACATTCGCGGGGGTCATCGAACGCGGCATGCTCGGCCGCCCGTGACTCCCCGGGGCCAACCCACGAGGGCTCCCGTCCGAAAGCGGGCGGGAGCTCCGGCGGTCGGCCCGGGCGTGCGCTTCAGCGCGGGGTGAGCCGGACGACCGGGTATTCGCGGTCGGATTTGCGCTGGTACTTCTCGTACCGGGGCTGAACACCCGTGATGTGCTTCCAGGCGGCCGCCCGGTCGTCGCCGGCGAGCCGGTGCGGGGTCACCGCGACCGTATCGTCGCCGTGCAGTTCGACCCCGGCACCTTCTGGATGGGCCATGAGGTTGGCGTACCAGTCCGGATTCCGGTCGCCGCCGCCCGAGGCGACCAGCAGCCAGCCGTCGCCGTCGGAGAACCAGCTGATCGGCGTCTCGCGCGGGGCGCCGGTGCGTTTGCCCGTGGTGTGCAGGATCAGCATGTCCATGCCCATGTACCGGCCGCCTTTGCGCCGGATGCGACGGGTCGTGCGGGTGTTCATCTTGCGCTGGAACCACAGTGACAGCCCGTGGAAAGCGCCGCCCTTGCTCTGCTCTTGTGCCATCTGCTCGACCTCCAGTGAGTCGGTCCGTCACGCGCGCGGTCGCACGCCGACCACAGCCCCGGTGACTGCTCTTGCCGGAAACGCTAGCCGCGACGCGCTGACCTGCGCTTCTCGATTCCTGATCGGTTCGTCACCGGATTATGGGCGGTGCGGGCGGGCGGCGTCCGGGGACCCGCCGGTCGAGATCGCCGAGAGCCGCGGCGAGATAGGCGGTGGCCGGGCGGGCCCGCATGATCTCGCGGCCCGCCGCGGCGCGGGCCGCGCGTTCGCCGGGTGCGTCGAGGTAGTGCAGGCAGGTCCGGACCACGCGGTCGTAGCCGGTGAAGGCGACAGCGGGCGCGAAGGGGGCCGCCTCCTCGGTGTCGGCACAATCCTCCGACACCACGAAGAACCCGTTGGCCAGCAGATAGGACACCCGGACGATCTCGAAGATCTTGGTGTCGTAGTAGTGCGTGTTCAGGATTATCTTGGCCCGGCCGTAGAGCGCGTCCCGGGCGGCGCCGTACACACCGAAATGCGCCTGCGCGTTCACGCCGAGCCCGCGCAGCCGCTCGATCGGGGCCAGCCGGTGCTCGTTGAGCGAACCGATGACCAGGACGTCGATATCCTGCTCCGCGGCAGGCGGGACGCGCTCCAGTTCCGGTACGTGCCCGATCGGCACATGGCGCACATCCGGAACACCCAGTTCCCGGAGCGCGGCGATATTGCGCAGGCTGTAATCCCAGACCGTATGGCGACGGAACAGGCCCAGCAGTTCTTCGGTGACCCACTGGGACCCGGGCGCGATCTGTTCCAGGTTGAACAGCACGGCGTCGGCGGGAACCTCGAGCCCCCACCAGGACAGCGTATTGCTGCCGAAAACGATGCTCCTGCGGCCGGGCACCCGGAGTTCGTCGGTGAGGACACTGTCGTGGCCCAGCCGCCGCAGCGCGATATCGACTGTCTCGGCGACTTCGCGGAATGCCTCCCGATGCTCGTACGACGCGGGTGGGGCGATGGTGACGGCGAAGCGGGACGGGGAGTCCGATACGTCCCCCGGCGGCTGGTTCGGCATGGATCCGGCTCAGTCGAGGGAGTTGGCCAGGCAGGCGTGCAGATCAAGCAGGGCGGGGACCTGCTCGGCCGGATAGCGGCCCATCCCGCATTCGGTGGCGATCCCGAATCGGGGCACGAACGCCTGCGCCGCCTTGATACGGCGGCGGGCGCCGTCGAACCCGTCGGAGAGGTGCACCAGGCCCAGGTAGAGGTCGGTTTCCGGGGCGAGCGTGAGGGCGGCGAGCGGGCCGAAGAAGTCCTCGTCGGCGCGGGCCCTGGGGACCGGGAGATGAACCCAGTCGAGCGGGCGGGTCAGGGTGTGCACCACACCCGAGGCCACCGCGACCAGCTTCGAGGTGTCGGCGGGTTCGATGACGGGTGAGCGGCCCGAACCGCCGTAGCAGAGGTGATACCCGGTCTGCACTCCCGCCGGGACGGCCTCGCCCAGCCGCACCAGGCGTTCGACGACCCCCGCGAAGATCGCCGGACCGCCGTCACCGAACCACGCCGGGAAAAGACCTTCCAGCAGCGCGAATTCGGCCGCGGCATCCCACTGGATCGCCAGATCCTCGGGTGGGATCGCCGCGCAGATTCCGGCCAATTCGTCGAGTATGTGCTTTTCCCAGCGCTTTTCGAACTCCGCCCGCGGTCCCGCGAAGAGATCGCCGGTCATCGTGACCGGGGTCGGCAGGCTCACCTGGAATCGGGTACCGGGGCGGATGGCCCCGTCCGCGCGTATCCGCTCGAACACCTGCCACGAGCGCAGCGCCGGCTCGACATAACCGAGTGAACCGAAATCCAGTGCTGCGGGGTCTTTTCCGGGTGCGGGGCCCAAGTGTTCACCGGGCCCGGATTCCGGTCCGGCCGGGGGTGCGGGCACCAGGTCGGGATGGTCGCGGAGGCGGGCGCGCTGCCAGGCCCGCCCGGTACCGCGATCACCGGTCTCGCCGTCGGGAATCCGGCCGATATGGGCGCCCAACCGGGTGGCGACCTGGATGAACACCCCCGCGGCATCCGGCAGCGGAACGCTGCCGCACAGGTGGACACCAGCTCCGCCCATCGGTTACACCTCCGCGTGTTTCGAGCCGTCACCCCCGCAAGAGTGTAGGAGCGCACCGGCGATCGTGCGCGGGAAAGAAATCCAGGTCACCGCGTCACGATCACCGGCCCGACAGCCGTAGGGGACGCGGGTGGGGCGTTTGTCGTAATGTTCGGAAAAACACTCCCCGAACGGAGACGGCTTTGACCAACCCACCGGCAGGCCCGCCGCCCTACGGCCCGAGACCTCCCGACGGCCCCGGGCCGGGCCAACCCGACCAGTCCGGCTGGTCACAGCCCGTTCCCCCGCCACAGCAGGGGGGATACCCGCAGCAACAGGGCTACCCGGGCCAGCCCGGTATGCCGCAGGGGCAGCCGGGATATCCCGGCGCACCGCAGCCCGGCTACCCGGGACAGCCCGGCCCCCCGCCGCGCAAGCGGCGCACCGGTGTGATCATCGGGGCGGCCGTGGTCGCGGTACTGCTGATCGTGGCCGCCGTGGCGGTCGGGGTGGTGCTGACCATGCAGGGCCGCACGCCGCTGTCGTCGGATGAACAGCAGGTCGAGGCCGCGTTGCGCGAGTTCTACGACACCCTGAGCACCGACGGATTCCAGGCCGCCACCGAATTGGCCTGCAAGGCCGACCGCGACGAGTTCACGGCCATGTCGGAGTCGGAGAGGTCCGAGGCCGAAAAGCTCGAATTCTCGGTGGAGATCCAGTCCATCGACAATGTGGTCATCAACGGCGATCACGCCGAAGCCCAGCTCACCGGTAAGTTCAGCTTCTCGATGCCCGGCGAGAGCGGCGACGACCAGGTGGACGACAGTTCGGAAGAGAACCTGGTCAAGGAGGACGGCGAATGGCGGGTCTGCTCGTCCTCCGGCGCCGAGGGCACCTGAGCACGCAGCGATGAGCTGCTGCGGGCCCTCGCGCCGAACGGTTCTCGGCGCCCTCGGCCTCGCCGCTCTGCTGCCCGCCGCCGGTCTCACCGGCGCGGGTCGCGCGGCGGCGGGGTCCGGGTTGTTCGCGGCGACCGATCTGGAGGTCGTCACGGTCACCGACACCTCGGCGGTACTCACCTGGACCGGCCGCGCCGCCGACGGCGCGGGACGGCCGGTACCGGTGCCCGCCGAGGGCGAACTGCTGGTCGGCCCCGCCGACGGTTCCCGGCCGCTGCGCCCGGTCTGGGCGTCGGAGGAGGCGACCGCCTTCCACTACGCGCAGGTGAACGGGCTGGAGCCGGGCCGCGCCTACCGGTTCGAGGCACGCTGCGGCGGGGTCGCGGCGGCGCCGGCGCTCTCCACGAGCACCGCGCTACCGGGATCGCCGGAGACGACCGGGATGTTCACCACGCTGGTTCCGCCGCCGGGCCGGTTACTGCGAACCCTGGCGCTGGCCAACGATATCCACTACGGCGAGACCGTGAGCGGGCTGGTCGCCGGTGACCTGCCGCCGGGCCTGCGCCAAGAACCCGGCAGGGCGCCCTATCCGGAGGTCATGCTCGACAGCCTGCTCGACGATCTGCGGCGCGGCGACCGCGGAGCCGAACTGCTGTTGCTGGCCGGTGATCTGACCGCGGAGGCGGCACCCGCCGACCTGCGGGCGGTACGCACCAGGCTGGACCGCTGGGGTGTGGAGGGGCAAGACTACCTCGCGGTCCGCGGCAACCACGACCGGCCGCACACCGGAGCGGATTACGCGGAGTGCCCCGCGGTGCCGGGCGCGGCGGATCACCGGGATTGCTGGAGCGCGGTTTTCGGCCCCCGGCAACAGCTCCTGGAACACGAACTCGGCGGGCTGCGGATCATCGGCCTGGACACCAGCGCGCTCGACGGCGCGGGCGGGGTCATCGAACCGGCGCAATTCGACCGGCTGCGAACCGCGTTGCGCGCCGAACCCGACCGCCCCACCGTGGTTTTCGGCCACCACCCGGTCACCGGTGAAGCCGGGCTCACCAATATCGCCGGGCCGGGTTTCGTACTCGACCGGCCCGGGTCGCTGGAACTGCAGCGCCTGTACGAAGGCACGCCGGGTGTGTTCCTGCAGCACAGCGGACATACCCACCGCAACCGCCGGACCCGGCCCGATACCGCGTGCGCCGTGGAATTCCTGGAGGTCGGCGCCATCAAGGAATACCCGGGCGGCTACAGCCTGCTGCGGATCTACGAGGGCGGCTACATGGTGAACTTCTACAAGACCCGCACCCCCGAGGCCCGGCGCTGGAGCACCCTGACCCGGGGCGAATACTTCGGCCTGCTCCCCGACTACGCGCTCGGCACGTTCGCCGACCGCAATCACGTCGTCGCGCGCGACCTCTCCGGCCTCCGCTGAACGAGCCGGAAGCGGCCGGCCGGGATGTTTCCCGGACCGGCCGGCCCACAGAGCGAGCGGCGGGAATCGAACCCGCGTGAACGGCTTTGCAGACCGTTGCCTCAACCACTCAGCCACGCCCGCGTGACCGGACCATCATGGCCCGGGCCCACGACGCGGCCCACAGTTCGGATCGGGTTGATCGCAATCGGCGATAGCGGTCCCGCGCAGGGTTCGGGGCGCTCGGCCGGTGGCGTGCAATGATCGGAAACATGTCTCGCCCCCGTCCGCTACCGCTCGACCCGATCCAGGAGGCCCACCGCCAATGGGTGGGCCACGGCTGGGGCTCGGTCGCCGACGGTATGGCGGCGGTGACCTCGCTGGTCCGGGCCCAGCAGATCGTGATGGCCCGGGTCGACGAGGCCCTGCGGCCGACCGGGCTGACCTTCTCCCGCTACGAGTTGCTGCAGTTGCTGAACTTCAGCGCCACCGGCGCGCTGCCGATGGCGGTGGCCAGCGCGCGGTTGCAGGTGCATCCCACCAGCGTCACCAATTCGGTGGACCGGCTGGAGGCCGCCGGGCTGGTGAACCGGGTCCCGCACCCCAACGACCGGCGGGCCACTCTGATCGAGATCACCTCTGCCGGAAGGGATCTCGTCGCCGAAGCCACCGAGTATCTCAACGATCGGGTCTTCGCGCGGCCGGAGTTGCCGCCGGACCGGTTGCGGACGTTGCTGCAATTGCTGGCGGAGTTCCGGCATACCGCGGGCGACTTCGATACCGGCGAGGAACCCGCCCGCTGGCACGAGAGCTGACAGCTTACACACGACGATCAGGCAGCCGGACAGCAAATTTTTCGACCGTTCCGCTTGGCAACACCGCCGCCACGGCGCACCATATGTTTATGGTGCTGGTCCTCGGGGTATCAATGGGCTCCTCGGGAGCGCGCGCTGTACTCACGCATTCCGATCAACCGCATCTGCCGCCGATCGACCGCTGTCATATCCGCGCGGCCGCCGGTGCCTCCCCTGTCGAACCCGTGCTGACCGCCGTCCGTCGGATGTACAGCGCCGCGCGGCGGCGCGACGAGTACATCACCGGCACCGCCGTGACCTGCCAGAACCGGTATCAGGCCGAACTCGTGGGCGAAGCCCTCGGCACCGGGCGGATCACCCTGGTGGACGAGGCCCTGGCCCAGGCCCGGTATCTGCGGTTCACCGAGAAACTCCCGGCCACCGGCTCGGTGACGCTGTTCGATCTGGGTTCCTCCGGGCTCACCCTCACCCAGCTCGACTGCCGCACCGATACGGTGCTCGCCGAGACCTTCTGTCCCGGGGTGGGCGGCGACGCCTACGACGAACTGCTGTGCGAATGGCTGGACGCGGCAGGCGTTTTCACCGACGAAGCCGCGGCCGGGCGGTACCGGGAGGCGCTGAGCAGTGCCCGGGTGGTCACCGCCGCCGATCCCGCCACCGCCGAGCGCGCGGTCATCACCCGCAGCGATCTGGCCGAACTCTGCGCGGAAACGGTGCGCGAAGCGGCCGGCCTGGTGCAGCGGGTGGCCGAACGGACCGAGATCGCCCCTGCCGCGCTCGCCCTGCTCGGCGGCTGCACCCGCAATGCCGCGCTGTGCGCCCGGGTGGGCGATCTGCTCGCGCTGCCGCTCATCCGCGACGCCGAACCGGAGTACGTCTCGGCACGCGGGGCGCTGCTGTTCGCGGCCGAACGCCCCGCCGCCGGTATCCGCACCGCCCATATCCGGGCGGGCGGGCAGGTGGTGCCGCTGGCGCCGCCGACGGTCGGGCGCCGCAAGGTGTACGCCGCGGCCGCCGTGACGATCGGCCTCGGCGCGACGGTGGCGGGCCTGCTCACCGCGCAGAACGGCACCGCCGCACCGGCCCGGAGCAACTATGTGCCCACCGACGTCCTCGACGCCCCGCCCGAGCCGTAACCGGGCCTCCGGCCGCCGGGGGCGGGATCAGCGATTGGTGAAGCGGGCGTCGCGCTTGTCGACGAACGCCGCCATTCCTTCCTTCTGATCCTCGATGGCGAACAGCGAGTGGAAGACCCGGCGCTCGAACCGCAGACCCTCGCTCAGCGTCGTCTCGAAGGACCGGTTCACCGCCTCCTTGGCGATCATGGTGACCGGCAGCGACATGGACGCGATGGTTTTCGCCACCTCGAGGGCGGTGTCGAGCAGTTCCGCGGCCGGGACCACCCGCGACACCAGACCGGCCCGTTCGGCCTCCTCGACCCCCATGTTCCGGCCGGTCAGCACCAGGTCCATCGCCTTGGCCTTGCCGACGGCCCGGGTCAGCCGCTGCGAGCCGCCGATACCGGGGATCACGCCGAGCTTGATCTCGGGCTGGCCGATAACGCCAAGTTCGGCCAGC
>NZ_JBSFRU010000061.1:0-22941 GCF_053589395.1 Nocardia sp. NPDC003345 | reverse complement strand
GGCCGAGGTCGCCGAGGTGACCGAGGTATGCGGAATGACCGGCCCGACCGATCTGACGGTCCGGGTGGTGGCGCGCGACGCCGACGATCTCTACCGGATCACCGGCCAGATCCTGAAGATCCCGGGGGTGGTCCGGACGAATATGGCGCTGGTGATGCAGGAACTCGTGGGCCCGCGCACCGCCCCGCTCCTGCGCCGCCTGGCCGGCCCGGAATGACCCCGACCGGCCTCGGCCCGCGCCGGGGCACCGGCCCCGAGCGCGATTAAGCGACACATTGACCACAATGTCCCATGCGGCGGCTAAGGTTCCCGCATGCAGAACTCAGGGACAGCATCGGACAGTTTCGCCGGACGGACCGCGATCGTCACCGGCGGCGGATCCGGTATCGGCGCCGCCCTCGCGCGCCGGCTCGCCGAACACGGCGCGAAGGTCGTCGTCTCCGACCTCGATCCCGGCACCGCGGCGCAGGTGGCCGCGGAGATCGGCGCGGCCGCGGTGGCGGCCGGCGGCGACGCCGCCGATCCCGCGGTGATCCAGCGACTGATCGACACCGCCGAGCAGTCCTTCGGCCCCGTGGACCTCTACTTCGCCAACGCCGGTATCGGCGGCGGCGCCGGTCTCGACAGCACCGACGCCCAGTGGACGGCGGCCCTGGAGGTCAACACCCTGGCGCATATCCGTGCCGCCCGGCTGCTGGTCCCCCGCTGGCTGGAACGCGGCAGCGGCTATTTCGTGAGTACCGCCTCGGCCGCCGGGCTGCTCACCCAGCTCGGCTCCGCCCCGTACTCGGTCTCCAAGCACGCGGCCGTCGGTTTCGCCGAATGGCTGTCGATCACCTACGGCGACAAGGGTATCGGCGTGAGCTGTGTCTGCCCGATGGGCGTGGACACCGCCCTGCTGCGCGAGGGCATGATCCCCGAGAACAACGCCGAAGCGGGCCGGCTGGCCATCAACGCGGTGAAATCCGCGGGCGCGGTCCTGAGCCCCGAGCAGGTCGCCGACACCGTACTCGCGGGCGTGGCGGCCGGGCAGTTCCTGATCCTGCCGCATCCGGAGGTCCTCACCATGTACCAGCACAAGGGGTCGGACTACGACCGCTGGATCCGCGGCATGCGCCGCTTCCAGCACGCCCTGGAGAACCCGGGCTCCTGAACCCCGTTCGTTCCGCCGGCCGCACGGGCAGCGGGCCTCGCGGCTACTGTTCGTCGTCGACGACCAGCGTCCGCGCCGCGGTCCGGATGACCTCCGGGATATCGACGGGCTTACGAGTGGTCTCGTCCACGTAGACGTGCACGAACTTCCCGGTGGCGGCCAGTTCCAGATCGTCGCCCGCTTCCCGGAAGATCGCCAGGTCGTAGGTGATGCTGGAGCGGCCCAGCCGCGCGATCCGCAACCCCACCCGCAGCCGGTCCGGGAAACTCAGCGAGGCGTGGAAACGGCAGGAGGTCTCCGCGACGATTCCGATGGCGGGAAGTTCGCGGATATCGGTGCCAGTCGCGTCGATGAGCCACGCGTTGACCGCGGTATCGAAGTACGCGTAGTAGGTCACGTTGTTCACGTGGCCGTAGTGGTCGTTGTCGGCCCATCGGGTGGGCACCGGCCAGAGCACCGGATACTGCTGCGTCACCCGGCCGACGATACCGGTGGTCAGCCGGCCGAGGGCACCGCGGCGGGCGGGGCGCCGAGCCGGTGGTCGCGCGGGCTCACCCCGAACTGTCGTTTGAAGGCCGTGCTCAAGGCGAACGCGCTGCCGTACCCGACCCGGCGGGCGATGGCCTCCACGGTGTCGTCGGTGCCCTGCAGCAGATCGGCCGCCAGGTCCAGCCGCCATTCGGTGAGGAAGGCCATCGGCGATTCGCCGACCAGTTCGGTGAACCGCCGCGCCAGGGCGGCCCGCGAGGCGCCGGCTTCCCGGGCCAGATCGGCCACCGTCCAGGGATGGGCCGGATTGTGCTGGAGCAGGCGTAGGGCCTTACCGACCATCGGGTCACCATAGGCGTGGTACCAGGGCGGGGCCTCGGCCCCGGAGAACCAGGTGCGCAGGGTCGCGATGAGAAGCAGATCCAGCAGCCGGTCCAGCACCACGCTCTGCGCGGGCAGATCTTTGACGGTCTCGTCGACCAGCAGGCCCAGTAGCCGTTCGTCGGACCGGCCGCGCGGTACCACCAGCAGTTCCGGCAGCGCCCGCAGCAGCCGCCGGCTCACCGCGCCCACCTGCTCGTAGGCACCGGTGATCATCACGGTTTCCCCGTCGGGGTCGTTACCCCATTCCCGCACCCCGAGACTCATCGTCTCGCAGAGAATTTCACCGGCCGGGGTGGTGGTGACCTGCCCGGGGTTGATGAGGATCTGGGGTTCGGATCCGGGGTCGTCCGCGACGGTGTATGGCCGCGGCCCCCGGAACACCCCGACATCCCCTGCCTCGATCCGGCGCTGCTGCCCGTCGTCGGTGCGCACCCACGCCCAGCCGCGAATCATCGCCACCAGTGTGAGCGGTGATTCGTCCTGGATCCGCAGCGACCAGGGCGGGCTGAGCAGTGAGCGCAGCAGGAACGCGCCCCGCGCGCGTGGGCCCTCGAGCAGGGCCGCCAATGCATCCACCCTGCCAACCATAGCGGCGGCGGCACTCCCGGGAACAGTCGTGACCAGGTGCTACAGGTACATCCCGCCCTCGGCGTCCGGGGCACGGACGGTGATCGCGGAGGCACCGTCGCGCAGCGCGACCAGTTCGGCGAGGGTGGCGCCGCCGTCCGGGACATCACCGGATGTCCCGCCCAGCCACGTCCGGGCCTCGGAACCGGTGAGTTTGCCGATCTCCACCTGCGCCAGACAGCGGCCGGGACGGGTGACCGCGGGATGCAACCGGGCGAGATCCTCATTGGTGCTGATCGCGACCAGCACGTCGCGACCCTGCCCCAGCATGCCGTCGGTGAGGTTGAGCAGCCGGGAAAGCCCTTGGCCGGAAGTGGATTTCGCCTCTCCGTGGATCAGTTCGTCACAATCCTCGAGGATCAGCATCCGCCAGCGATCCGACTCCTCGTCCTCGCCCTCGGCGCCCATGGCCGCCCGCATCAGATATCCGGGCTTACCGAACAGCACTTCCGGGTCGAGTACACAATCGGCCTGGCACCAGGCCGACCACGACCGGGCCAGCGACCGCAACGCGGTGGTCTTGCCGGTCCCGGGCGGGCCGTGCAGCAGGAGCAACCGGCCGCGGATATCGTCGGGGCGCAAAGTCATCAGCCGGTCCAGCGCACCGGCCACGGAACCGCTGTAGTTACCGCGGATCTCCGACCACTCGGGGGTCGACACCGGCATGACACGGCGGTTCGGCCCGTGCTCGCCGTAGTGCCAGAAACCCATCTTCACCGTGGTCCGCTCGTCGCCGGGCGGTTCCTCGGCCTGGTGGACGGCTTCGGTGAGCACTCGCTGGGCGAGTTCATCGCTGACCGCGACGACCTCTACCGTCGCCGACTTGTCCGTCCAGCGGTCGGCCCGCAGAGTCCAGCCGTCCCCGATCACGAGGAACGCACTCGAATCCGACTCGGTGATCGAACGGGAGATCCGCGAACCCGCCGGCCGCAGCAGCGCCGCGGGCCGCACCCGGTCCAGTTGCTTCTTGCGGTAGTGCGGCTGCGTGCCGCGGCCGAACAGCGTGTGCAGCAGCATATCCAGCACATCGCGGGGGTTGGAGTAGGAATCGAGAATCGCCGACCAGGGCAGGGCCTCGGCGGGGTCGGTGGCGGTGCTGTCGAATTCGATCAGGCGCAGTGGTTCGTTGCGTTCCGGCATCGCCGACCATGATCGGCCCGGCCACACCGCACAGTCCAGCGAATTTCCGCCGGAAGTCGGGGTAGGCGTTTCCCGCACCGCCTGGAACCGGAAAGGCCCCGGTGCCGGCTCGGATCGACCGAGCCCGCACCGGGGCCGACTGCGGTTCCGGCTACAGCGCCTTCAGTTCCTCGGTGACCGCACCCACCGATTTCTTCGCGTCGCCGAACAGCATCGAGGTGTGGTCGGCGTAGAAGAGCGGATTGTCGATACCGGCGAACCCGCTGTTCATCGAACGCTTCAGCACGATCACCGATTTCGCCTGGTCGACGTTGAGGACCGGCATCCCGTAGATCGGGCTGGCCGAATCCTCGCGCGCGGCGGGGTTGGTGACATCGTTGGCGCCGATGACCAGGGCGACATCGGTGCGATTGAACTCGCCGTTGATATCGTCCATCTCCTTCATGGCGTCGTAGGAGACCTCGGCCTCGGCCAGCAGCACGTTCATATGGCCGGGCATACGGCCCGCGACCGGATGGATGGCGTATTTGACCTCCACCCCCTTGGCCTCCAGCAGACCCGCCATCTCCTTGACCGCGTGCTGGGCCTGGGCGACCGCCATACCGTAACCGGGCACGACGATCACCTGGTTGGCGTAGGCCATCTGGATGGCGGCGTCCGCGGCGGAGGTCGCCTTGGCCTGCTTACCGGCATCGGCGCCACCACCGGAGGCCGCACCGCCGCCACCACCGAATCCGCCCGCGACGATGGCAGGGATGGACCGGTTCATGGCCTTGGCCATCAGATTGGTGAGGATGGTGCCCGAGGCCCCGACGATCATGCCGGCCACGATCATGGCGGTGTTGTTCAGCGCCAGACCGGCAGCCGCGGCCGAAAGGCCGGTGAGGGCGTTGAGCAGCGAGATCACCACCGGCATATCGGCGCCACCGATGGGCAGAACCACCATCAGGCCCAGGACCCCGGCGGCCAGCAGCAGCCCGACCATCCACCACTGCGATACGCCGCCGTCGGAGGCGCCGAGTCCGATGACCACCGCCGCGGCGACCGCGGCGATGAGCAGCAGCAGGTTCACCGGTTGCTGGAGTTTCCCGAGCCCGATCGGTTTGCCGGGCAGGATCTCCTGCAGTTTGCCGAACGCGATGAGCGAACCCCAGAACGACACCGAGCCGATGACCGCGGCGAACAGCGAGCCGACGATGATGTGCACCGTCGGTTCCTCACCGTGGTGGAACACCGAGAACCCGGTGGTGTCGATGAACTCGGCCCAGGCGATCAGTGCGACCGTGCCGCCGCCGACACCGTTGAACGCGGCCACCAGCTGCGGCATCGCGGTCATCTTCGTCCGCAGCGCGGGCGGAACGCCCAGCGCCACACCGACCACCAGGCCCGCGACGATAAGAATCCAGTTGCCGGTATCGCGCACCGCGATCAGCGTGGCGATCACCGCGATGCCCATACCGGCCGCGGCGATCCAGTTGCCCCGGACCGCGGTCTTCGGGCCGGTCAGGCCCATCAGCCCGTAGATGAAAAGGGCGAAGGACAGGATGTAGAGGATATCGACCAGATTGTCCATGGGTCACTTACCTGCCTTCTCGGCACCCGCGGCGGGCTTCTTGCCTTTGAACATGCCGAGCATCCGGTCGGTCACCACGAAACCACCGATCACGTTCAGGGTTCCGAAGACCAGGGCCACGAACAGGATGATCTGCACCCCGGGGGAGGGATCCTCCATCCGTCCCAGCGTCACCAGCGCGCCCAGCACGACGATGCCGTGAATGGCGTTGGTCCCCGACATCAGCGGGGTGTGCAGGGTGTTGGGGACCTTGGAGATCACCGCAAAACCCACGAATCCGGACAGCACCAGAATCGCGATATTCGCCAAGAGCTCGCTGTACATCATTCGGCCTTCGTTGTCGGTTCGGCGTCACGGGTGACGCAGGAATCGGCCAGCACCTGATCGGAGAAGTCCGGGGCCAGCTGCCCGTCGGTGACCATCAGTTCCAGCAGCGCGGCGATGTTCTTGGAATACAGTTCGCTGGCGTGCTCGGGCATGGTGGCGGGCAGGTTCAGCGGCGAGCAGATCGTCACCTCGTGCTTGACCACGGTTTCGCCCGGTTCGGTGAGTTCGCAGTTACCGCCGGTCTCCCCGGCCAGATCGACGATGACGCTGCCCGGTTTCATCCCCTCGACCGCGGCGGCGGTCACCAGGCGCGGCGCGGGGCGGCCCGGGACCAGCGCGGTCGTGATGACCACATCGAACCCGGTGATCGCGTCCTCGAGCGCCTGCTGCTGTTTCGCCTTCTCCTCATCGGTGAGTTCGCGGGCGTACCCGCCCTCACCGGCGGCATCGATACCCAGATCGAGCCATTGGGCACCTACCGAACGCACCTGGTCGGCGACCTCGGGCCGCACGTCGTAGCCGGTGGTGCGGCCGCCCAGCCGCTTGGCGGTGGCCAGCGCCTGCAGGCCCGCCACGCCGACACCGAGCACCAGGACGGTCGCCGGTTTCACGGTGCCCGCGGCGGTGGTCAGCATGGGGAAGAAGCGGGTGGATTCCGAGGCCGCCAGCAGAACCGCCTTGTAACCGGCGACATTGGCCTGAGAGGACAGCGCGTCCATCACCTGGGCCCGGGAGATCCGCGGGATCGCCTCCACCGCGAAGGCCTGCACCCCCGCCTTTTTCAGGGCGTCGATCTGGTTGTCGGCATTACGCGGCGCGAGGAACCCGATGAGGGTCTGCCCCGAGTCCAGCTTGTCCACCTCGGAATCGCTGGGCGGGGCGACCTTGACGACCACATCTGCCGACCAGGGGTCGCCGATGGTGGCGCCGGCCTCGGTGTAGGCGGTATCGGGAATGAGCGCGCCCAGCCCGGCACCGGTTTCGACCACGACCTCCAGGCCCTGTTTCACCAGGGTCGGAATGATCTTCGGAACCAGGGCAACCCGGCGCTCGCCCGCTCCGGTCTCGCGTACCACACCGACACGCGCCCCGCGCGGCGACGAATCGCCTACGGTCTGCGTTGTCTCCACTTGTCTGTCTTCCCTCTCCAGTGTGCTGGACCGCCGATCACGGCGCCGGGCGGCAGCGTCCGTGAACGCAGCCGCCCGAAATCCTGGCAACCGTACATCGGCCGCAGTGAGATTAGCTGAGATGCCCGTCACATCCGGTCGCGGGCGGGGGTAGTTTTCACAAAGGTAAATACTGTTCACAGGACATATCGAGCCGTACCGGCCGTTTGGCTTGAAAAGTTTGCGAATCCGGTTGCCGGGTCCGGAGCCCGGAGGCGGCCTTACGCCGTAGAGTCCCCGGTGTGAGTGACTGCGTTTTCTGCGGGATCGTGGCCGGAACAGCGCCCGCGCACCGGGTGTACGAGGACGACATCACCTGCGCGTTTCTCGATATCCGGCCCATCACCCGCGGGCACACCCTGGTGATCCCGAAGCGGCACGCCACCGATCTGTCCGAACTGGACGCCGAAACCGGCGCCGATCTCTTCCGGGTGGGCCATCGGATCGCCCGGGCGGTACAGGGGTCCGGGTTCGGTGCGGACGGCGCGAATCTGCTGATCAACGATGGGAAGGCGGCCTTCCAGACGGTGGGCCACGTCCATCTGCACGTCGTCCCCCGCAACCACGGCGACCGGCTCCGGTTCGCGGCCGGGCTGCTGCTGCGCCGGCCCCACGGACCCGAACAGGTCGCCGCGGCCCTCCGCGCCGCCCTGGCGACACCGGACGCACCCGGTATCGACTAACCGGCGGGCGCCGACGATCATTGCGACGAATTCCGAACAGCCCACGGAAGGCAACCCGATGACCGATCTACCCGGCCACGCCACCCTCACCGCACTGCTCTCCGAGCAGTTCGACGCGCTCGCCGACCTCGTCGCCGACCTGCCCGAACAGCAGTGGCGCACACCGTCCCCGCTGCCCGGATGGACGGTCTTCGATGTGATCGGCCATGTGATCGGCACCGAATCGATGCTGCTCGGCGAGAAGCCGCCGGCGGGCGATCCGCGGGTTCCGGATGTCGATGTCGCCACCCTGCCGCATGTCCGCAACGAGATCGGGAAGTTCAACGAGATCTGGTTGCAGCGGCTGCGCCCGCTTCCGGGTGCGCAGTTGTTCGAGCTGTTTCGTGAGGTCACCGCGCGGCGGCGGGCGGCGCTGGCCGGGATGGACGAGGCGGCCTGGCTCGCGCCCGGGCCGTCGCCGGTCGGCGAGGTGCCCTATGCCCGGTTCATGCGTGTCCGGTTGTTCGATTGCTGGATGCACGAACTCGATATCGCCGACGCGCTCGCTGTGGAGGTCGCCGAGGGGGGCACGCGGGGCGACGCCGCCTTCGCGGAATTCGCGCAATCCCTTCCCCGCGTGGTGGCGAAACGGGGTGAGGCCCCGGCCGGATCGCTGATCACCTTCGAGGTGACCGGGCCGCTCACCCGGACCCTGCATATCGAGGTGGCCGAACGAGCCGGATATGTATCGACGCCCGCTACCGGCGCGACGGTGACCGTCACCCTCGATTCGGGTCTGCTGGTCCGGCTGGGCGGGGGCCGGGTGGACCCCGGGAAAGTACTGGACCGGGTGGGGTTCGACGGCGACGCCGACTTGGGCCGCCGCATCGTCGAGAACCTCGCGTTCACCATCTGAGATGCGGCTTTTCCTGGCCTCCTACCGGTTCGGCGCACACTACGGCGAGTTCGCCACCCTGATCGGTGAACCGGGCCCGATCGCGGTGATCGCGAATGCCTGTGACTCCTGGCCGCGGGCCCGCGCGGGGGCGGTGACCAGCGAACTGGTGCCCCTGCGCTCGCGGGGATACCGCCCCGAAGAGGTGGATCTGCGCGAATACGCCGGGCGTCCGGCGGAATTGGAGCGGACGCTGCGCCGGTTCCCGGCGGTCTGGGTGCGCGGTGGCAATACGTTCGTACTGCGGGCCCAGTTCGCGCGCTGCGGCGCCGACCGGATCATTCCGGATCTGCTGGCCGCCGACGCCCTGGTCTATGCCGGATACAGCGCGGGCGCCTGTGTTCTCGCGCCGCATCTGCGCGGGCTGGAATCCTCCGACGATCCGGCGGAGGTGCGACCGGCATGCGGTATCGACCCGATCTGGGAGGGGCTGGGCCTCGTCGACCGGGTGATAGTCCCGCATATCGATTCGGCTACCGACCCGGACGGCGCGGGTGACGCCCTCGCCGCGGGCCTGCGGGCCGCGGGCACACCGCACTGGGCGCTCACCGACGACGACGTACTCGTCGGCACCGGCGGCGAACTGCGACTGCGCACCGGCTGATCGGCTCCACCCGCACAGCGAGCGTGTGATCAGCGCCGCCGGAACACCACCCAGCGCATGGCCGAGTACATGTACACCGCTTCGCAGGCGCCCGCGGCCAGCCGCGACAGGTGGTACTGCACGCCCAGCGCCGCCAGGCCCGCGCCGACGCCCAGGATGAAGGCCAGGTAGTTGATCACGACCACCACGGTGTACACCACCGCCTGCCGCCCGGCCGGGGCGTGCGAGCGGAAGTTGAGGGTCCGGTTCAGATAGAACGCCAGCGCGAAGGCGCAGATGTAGCCCACCGATACCGACAGCCAGCCGGGCAGCCCGAGCCCGCTGCGCAGCCCGGTGAGGATGAGCAGATCGACCCCGAAAGTGAAGCTGTTGATGAGGGCGAATCCGAGGAAGGTCGGCGGCACCATCCGGTCCAGCCCCCAGGGCAGCCGGGCGACCACCGCTTCGCACCAGCGGGCGAAGCGGCTCGCCCAGGTCTCGGGGTCGGTCGCCACTCCCTGCACGCGGTCAGCCTCCCAGGGCCAGGTGACGGGCAGGTGAGCAGCCGGGAAACGGCGGGGCACCTGCGTTTTCGCGCGATTCCGGGAATGCGGGACCGGGCCCCGC
Source organism: Nocardia sp. NPDC003345 (assembly GCF_053589395.1). Lineage (NCBI taxonomy): Bacteria > Bacillati > Actinomycetota > Actinomycetes > Mycobacteriales > Nocardiaceae > Nocardia > Nocardia sp. NPDC003345. The sequence goes on along the minus strand of NZ_JBSFRU010000061.1, from coordinate 13,252 downwards.
TCACGGGGACGCGGCGGCGCGCCCCACTGCGCCGGCGCCGGATCACCCGGCCGCGGATTTGCTCATACAGCAAATTTGCTTGCCAAAAATTCGTATCGTGCGGATAGTCGTCGGCAAGGAGGTGGTCAGGGTGACCGAGGTACTGGAGAACTCGTACGACGTGGTGGTGGCCGGTGGCGGGGCGGCCGGCCTGAACGGCGCGTTGATGCTGGCCCGCTCGCGGCGGTCGGTGGTGGTCATCGATGCCGGGCAACCGCGCAACGCCCCCGCCGAGGGTGTGCACGGATTACTGGCCCGCGACGGGATGCCGCCCGCGGAACTGGTGGCGCTGGGCCGGGAAGAGGTCCGGCGCTACGGCGGGCAGGTGGTGTCCGGGGAGATCACCGAGGCGGTGCGCGACGACGACGGTTTCACGATCGGGCTCGCCGACGGGCGCCGGGTACGGGCCCGGCGACTGCTGGTGACCACCGGGCTCACCGATGAACTCCCGGATATCCCCGGACTGCGCGAACACTGGGGCGGCGATGTCGTGCACTGCCCGTACTGCCACGGCTGGGAGGTCCGTGATCGCGCTATCGGGGTGCTGAACACCGGTCCGATGTCGCAGCATCAGGTCCAGCTGTTCCGGCAGCTCAGCGACGATATCGTGTTCTTCACGCACGAGGGCCCCGAACTCACCGCGGACGAGTCCGGACGGCTGGCCGCCCGCGGTATCCGGGTCATTCACGACAAGGTGACCGCGGTCGAGCACGGTGCGGCCGGGATCACCGGGCTGCGCCTCGCGGACGGCACGGTCGTCGCCCGCGCTGTGATCGCCGTCGGTACCCGGATGGTGGCGCGGGCAGGTTTTCTCGACGACCTCGGGCTGACCGCGGTGGAACACCCGGCCGGAGTCGGACGCCATATCCCGGCCGATGCGACCGGGCGCACCGAGGTTGCCGGGGTATGGGTCGCGGGCAATGTCACCGACCTGACCGCACAGGTCGGCGCCGCGGCCGCGGCCGGCGCGATGGCGGGGGCCCATATCAACGCCGATCTGGTCGAGGAGGAGGTGCGGGCGGCGGTCGCGGCGGGGACAGTCGGGGCAGGCCGGGAATAGCCGCCCACCATCATCGAGGGACTCGGCCGGATGGGTCCGGCAGCCGACCCAGAACGGCTAGCGTGAGGACGTGGACCTGCGTGAACTGATCGATCAGCTGCCCGAGGGCGCGGTGCTCACCGACCCGGACCTGCTCGCCGGATACCGGCACGACTGGGCCAAGGACCCCGCCGCCGGGACGCCGGTGGCGGTGGTGCGGGCGACCGGCACCGCCGATATCAGCACCACCCTGCGCTGGGCGAACGAGCACCGGGTGCCGGTGGTACCGCGCGGCGCCGGCTCCGGGCTCTCCGGCGGTTCGACGGCCGTGGACGGCGGCATCGTGGTCAGTACCGAACGGATGCGCGAGATCAGTGTCGACCCCGTCACCCGGACCGCCGTCGTCCAGCCGGGCCTGTTGAACGCCGAGGTCAAGCGGGCGGTCGCGGAGCACGGCCTGTGGTATCCACCGGACCCGTCCTCGTTCGAGATCTGCTCGATCGGCGGCAACGCCGCCACCAACGCGGGCGGACTGTGCTGTGTGAAATACGGCGTGACCACCGACTACGTCCTCGGAATGGAAGTGGTGCTGGCCGACGGCAGCGTGGTGCGGCTGGGCGGTCCGCGTCTCAAGGATTCGGCCGGGCTGTCACTGACCAAGATGTTCGTCGGCAGCGAGGGCACCCTCGGGGTGATCACCGAACTCACCCTGCGCCTGCTCCCGGCCCAGCCGGCCCAGAGCACCGTCGTGGCCTCCTTCGCGACGCTCACCGCCGCGACCGAGGCGATTCTCGCCGTTACCGCCGCTCTGCGTCCGGCGATGCTGGAGTTCATGGATTCCGTGGCGATCAATGCCGTCGAAGACGAACTGCGGATGGGCCTGGACCGCGAAGCGGCGGCCCTGCTGGTCGCGCGTTCCGACGCTCCCGGCGAACACGCCGCCCACGAAGCGGAGATCATGCTGGCCGCCTGCCGGGCCGCCGGCGCCACCGAGGCCTTCCACACCGCCGACGCGGAGGAGGGCGAGGCGTTCACCGCGGCGCGGCGCTTCGCGATACCGGCGGTCGAGAAGATAGGCCCCCTGCTGCTCGAGGATGTCGGCGTCCCACTCCCCCGCTTGGGCGAGCTGGTCACCGGTATCGCCGAAATCTCCGATCGCAACGAGGTGACGGTTTCGGTCATCGCGCACGCCGGTGACGGCAATACCCACCCGCTGATCGTCTACAACCCCGACGACGCCGACCAGACCGCCCGCGCGCATCGCGCGTTCGGCGAGATCATGGATCTGGCCGTCGCCATGGGCGGCACCATCACCGGCGAGCACGGGGTGGGCCGGCTGAAGAAGGCCTGGCTACCGGACCAGCTGGGTCCCGAGGTGATGGACCTGACCCGCCGGATCAAGGACGCCCTCGACCCGCACGGCATCCTCAACCCCGGCGCGATCCTCTGAATCCGGAACAAACCCCGCCCCCGGCGGGGTTCCACCCACTGTGACCACCGAACTCCGACACAACGCCGCCGACACCCGCTTCGAGATCTTTCTCGACGGCACCCTGGCCGGATACGCCGACTACTCGGAAACCGAGAGCCCGAAGGTCCGCAACTTCCACCACACCATGACCTTCCCGGAGTTCCGGGGCCGCGGGGTGGCCGGTCAGGTGGTGAAGTACGCCCTCGACGAAACCCGGGACGCCGGTTTCGCGGTCGTGGCCACCTGCTGGTACGTCGACGAGTACATCGGCCGCAACCCGGAGTACGCGAGCCTGGTCCACCGCTGATACCGCGTCAGCTCGTGGTCTCGTCCAGGACCCACTGGCCGTAGGCCGGGTTGACCGCCGCCACCGGTACGGCGACCACCTGCGGGACCTCGTCGGGATGTTCGGTGTTGGCGCGTTCGATGATCGCGTCCACGAGCGAGGCGCGGGTGTGCAGGACGACGACCGCTTCCGAGGCGTCTTCCACCTCGCCCTCCCACCGGTAGATCGACCGGATATCGGGCAGGATGTTGCCGCAGGCCGCCAGGCGGTCGGCGACGAGGCGGCGGGTGAATTCGGCCAGCCAGTCCTCGTCGGGTCCGCTCACGGTCACGTCCACAAGATCGGTTTCGCTCACGGCGTCCATGATCCACGACCCTGCTCGAATCGACGGAACCCAGTGGCCCCTGTCCCGGTGAGCCGGTGAAACCGCGCCGGCCGCCCGCGCTCGGCCAGCTGTCGCGGCGGCGGAGCAGCGCGTGGTGGATGTAGTAGCGGGGGCCGATCTGGCGAGTGAAGACGCTCACCGGTTCCCAGCCGAAATGCTCGTCGAGCCATTCGATACACAGGGTCAGCGCCGACAGTGTGCCCTGATGATCGGCATTGGTCAGGCCGGTCTCCCAGCCGAACTCGCGCGGCGGTTCCGAGCAGACGACCAGATATTTGCGCTGATAGGTGCGCATATCGACCGTCCCGTTCAGGATGGCGCCGGCTTCGAACAGCGGGCCCGCACCGGCCGGCAGCAATGGGGGTGGACCGTACATGGTCCGAGTTGAGCCCTTGCGGGCCGGCGACGACAACCCCGCGCTTGTCGGGGCACGAAGACGGGACAGCCGAGGCGCGGGCGGGCGTGGTGTCAGCGATCGCGTGTGGTGAACGGTCCCGCGACCGCGCGACCGGCACCCGCCGGCGAACCGTCGCGGGCCTCGTATTCGATTGCCGCGCTGATGGAACGCGCGGTGGGCTCGTAGAGCGAGTCCAGGTTGCTGTCCAGCCATTGCGCGGCGCCCAGTGATCCGGCGCCGGTCAGGCCGGCGATGTGGACGATCACCCGGCCCTGGTCCTCCCGGCGGCCGACGAACGCGATATCGGTGCGACTCCCGGAGTCTGCCGGTGGTTCGACCCGGCGGCCGGATTCCCGCTCGACCACATACCAGGTGCCGTCGATGTTCTCGAAACCGAGTGCGTCGTCGGCGTCGAGCAGATTCCTTGCCACCGGCGCGGATTCGGGCCCGCAGATCAGCACCGCGTCTCCGGCGGGCGCCGCTTCGTCGTCCGGTTCGATCGCGAACCGCGACGAGGCGAGCGAGAGCCGGGTCAGCGTGGCCTCGACACATTCCCGGGCCGCCCTATCGGCGTCGGTGGCCTCGGAGCCGTTCCCGTCCTCACTACTCCGGGGAATCCCGACGGCCACCGGCCCGATGCCGAAGAACGCCCGCTCGGCCGGTGGTGCGCCCGATTTGATCTGGCTGATACGGCCCTTGGTTATCCCGAGTAATTCCGCGATCTCGGTGTAGCTCAGTCCGTTTCGGTGCGCCTCTTCGATGGCTTCCTTGCGGAGCCGGGCCAGTTCGGTGGCCCGCTGCTGGTAGCGCGTGATCAATTCGGTGGCCCGCTGGGCCCGGCGTACCGGATCGGGCTCGGAACGGACCTGCTCGAATTCATCTGCGCCACCCATGCCGTGAGTTTAGTGGCCGCCTTGACGGCGGGGGCCGTCCGCCGTAGCATGCTGTTTATCCCCCATAAACAGCACCACCCACTCCGCCCATGCAGTTTACCAGGGGTAAATCTCGGCAGGACCGCCGCTCGCGACCCGCGACCGGCCCGACGAATCCATGAACATACGAGGTCATCCGATGCACCATGATCGTCCCCGCTTGCCCACCCGACGTCCCGTCAACCGCGCGATGGCGGCCACCCTGCGGTTGCTGGAGCCGTATGAGCACACCGATCCGGCGATTCTCGAACGTGTGGCATCCGGCCTGCGGGCCATATCCGACCCGCTACCGCCCGCGCGGGAGACCACCGTCGCCCGCACCCCGAGCCGCACCGGAACCCCGCATCGGCCGACCCGGGACACCGGGCCCGGTTCCGGTCGCCGCTGAACACGCGGGAGCACCGATGCCACTCGCGGAAACCCACTGCCACTGCCGGAACGAACCCTGGATCCACACCGGCATGTTGCGCAACATGTCGACACCGGGCCGCTACCGCTGCCCGGAAACACTGCACTGCCTGCACGGCACCACGATCGGCGGCGGGCGAATCGCCGAGCATTGGCGCAATGTACCCGGCGAATGCCCCTGGGCCGGGCTGAGAGTCACCGGCCGCGCCGTCTGCGGGTGCGGCCGGGGGCCCTGGATCACTTTGCGGTACCTGCGGATAGTCGTACGCAGAAACCTCACCGGCCCGGTATCCGCCATCGCCTGCCCGGGACTGTGTTCCGGACCCGATATCACCGTGCTCGACGACCTGATCCTCGACCACCCGCGCGACAGCCGCACCTCGTGCCCGTGGTCGGGCACTCGCATCGTCCCCATCGGCACCCCGCCACCGCTGTTCGGCCGACCCGAACCGCCGTCGGGCGGACCACACCGGTGAGCCCTTGTCCGTCACCGGGACGGACCGGGAAAGCCGACCGATCCACCGGACTCCGTGGCAGGGTGGAGGTGTCACATCTCGGCACCGCCCTTCCACATCCATACGAGGGGGCGGCGGCCGGGGCCGAACCATCGGTGACCGCACCGGGTCGCCGGACAATTCCGGGGGGAAGAGCGGAATGTGGACCGACAGGGCGGCAAACGCCATCGCCGCGGGGGCCATACGAATCGCGGCGTTCGCGGGCCCACGCGCCATGCGGATACTCGCACGATTCAACAGGCGGGTCACGAACCCTATCCAGCGGCTCTGGGCACCCCGGCTCCCCTTCATGGCGGTGATCGAACACACCGGCCGCAAATCGGGCACGCGATACCGTACTCCGGTGATGGCCTTCGTCGGCGACGGCACTATCTCCGTCGTCCTCAACTACGGCCCGGAATCGGATTGGGTGCGCAATATCCGTGCCGCCGGCATCGCGGGGGTGACCCATCGCGGCGGGTTCTACCGGCTCACCGAACCGCGGGTCCTTCCCGGCGGCGAGGTCACCCTGCCACCGCCGTTTCCACGCTCGGAAGGCTCACCGCGCCACAGCGTCCTGGTCGCCACCCTGCGCCCGGCGGTGCGGCCGAACCCCTGACACCCCGATCCGGATCGGCGGCCGAAACTTGTTACCAACCAATCTTTTCGAAGGCTCCTAGGCTCGACTCATGATCGTTATCGACGCGAACGACGACCCCGCCACCCATACGGGGGCCGACGCCGTTTCGGATTGGCATCTGCTGACCCAGCGGCGAATCGACGAATTCGCCGACGCCAGCGACGACCACAACCCCCTGCACGTCGATCCGGGCTTCGCCCGGGACACCCCGTACGGTGCCACCATCGGCCACGGCTACTACTTCATGGCCGCGGCACCCAGCTTGCTGAACACGCTGTGGCAGCTCACCGGATTCGCCTTCGCGGTGGCCTACGGGGTGGACCGGATCCGGTTTCCGGGCGCGCTCCCCGTAGACACGCGGTTCCGGTTGCGGCTGAGGATCATCGCGGTCGAGGCGATCGACAACGGAATCCAGGTGCGCACCACTCTGACCTTCGAGGGGGAAGGCCTCGACCGGCCGGTATGTGTCGCGGAATCGCTGTACCGCGCCTACCGATAGCGGGAGGCCGGCGCCGAGTCGGATGCGGTCGCGCTCCGGTCACCCACTCGTCAGGGTCGCCCGATGCGCGCGGTTCACGGCCATGAGCCGATCGAGGGCGTCGCGGGTGTGGATCAGTTCGTCGATATGCGCGGACAGCCGGTCACGTTCCGATTCCATCCGCGCCATCGCCGCGTCGGAGGTCTCCTCGCTCGGCGATTCGACACAGGGCAGCAATTCGGCGACCGTGCGGCTGGAAAGCCCCGCGGCATACATCCGCTGGATGAACTCGACCCGATCGGCCTGCTCGGGGGTGTAATGCCGCTGCCCGCTGGGACTACGGGTGCTGCCGAGCAACCCCTGTTCCTCGTAGTAACGCAGTGACCGGACGCTGACCCCGGTCCGGGCCGCCAACTCCCCGATTCGCATCCCGATCTCCTTCGTGACCCGCGCCACAGCGCTTGCCTCTGACATGGACGTCAGGTTTTACGGTAGCCGACGAACCCACCGGACCACCGAGGAGTCCCCGATGACCACCCTTTTCGACAGCTACCGGCTCGGCGATCTGACCCTGCCCAACCGCACCGTGATGGCCCCGATGACCCGGGTCCGCGCCGCCGCCGGCGGTCTCGCCACACCCGAGATGGCGACCTACTACGCCCAGCGGGCCACCGCCGGGCTGATCGTGACCGAGGGCGTCCAGCCCAACGCGGTCGGCCAGTCCAATCCGGGAACGCCCGGCCTGTACACAGACGCACAGGTCGGATCGTGGCGCCCCGTGACCGCGGCGGTGCACGCCAACGGCGGCCGGGTCTTCGCGCAGATCATGCACGGCGGCCGGGTCTCCCATCCCGATACCACCGGTATGCAGCCCGTCGGCCCCTCGGCGGTACCCGCGGTGGGCGATGTCTTCGCCCCTTCCGGCCGCATCCCCGCACCGCTGCCCCGCGCCCTCGGCACTGCCGAGATCCCCGGCCAGGCCGAGTCGTATGCCGAGGCGGCACGGCGCGCGATCGACGCCGGTTTCGACGGTGTGGAACTGCACGGCGCCAACGGCTATCTCATCTCACAGTTCCTGTCCTCGAACGCGAATCTGCGCACCGACCGCTACGGCGGTTCGATCGCCAACCGGATCCGGTTCGCCGTCGAGGCGGTCGCGGCGACGGTCGCCGCGATCGGCGGCACCCGGACCGGTATCCGCCTCTCACCGGGCGGCGGGTTCTGGGGAGTCGAGGAAACCGACTCCCCCGAGCTGTATGCCGCGCTCCTGCACGAACTGGCCCGGCTCGACCTCGCCTACATCCACCTGGAGGCCACCACCGACGACGCGGTCCTGCTGGATCTGCGCCGCGCCTGGCCGGGAACCCTGATCATGAACCCCGTACATCCCTCCGGCCCCACCCCCGCCGGCCCCTCCGACGCCGACCGCTGGCTCGCCGCCGGCGCCGATCTCATCAGCTTCGGCCGCGCCTTCCTCGCCAACCCCGATCTGGTGGAACGACTCCGCAACGCACTCCCCCTCGCGGCCGCCGACCAGGAAACCTACTTCCAGGGCGGCGCCACCGGCTACCTGACCTACCCGGCATACCGGTACACAGCCCGACCCGATCCCGCCGGGAGATCCGGGGCGACGCCGACAGGCTCGATTCGCCGTATGCCGCAATCGCTCAGACGGTGATATCGAACCCCAGATCGACACCGCACGCCGCCTGTCCGCCCCGGATCCCCCAGCTCTCGGTCGGCAGATCCCGCACGACGATGGTCACATGATCGCGCGGCACACCGAACGCGCCCAGCCGATCCACGATCTCACGATAGAGCCGCCGTTTCGCCGCCACCGTACGACCGGCGAAACAGTCGACGGTCACGAGCGTGTAGTACTCCGGTGACGCGAGCGTCGGCGGTACGGCGAAACGCTCCGGCTCGTGAACCATCAACCGGACATGTTTGTCCGCCGGCGGAATCTCGAACGCCGCGACCAAGGAATCGTGAACGGCGTCGATAATCGCCGTCGTGGTGGCGCGGTCGTATTCTCTGCGAACTTCGACAAGGGTGCTGGGCATAGGGATATCGATACAGCCTGCGCCTGCGCGGGACTACTCGAATTCGCGGCCGCCCGGCTCCTGCCGATGAGCCGGTAGCCCGCCATCTCCGCGCCGCCGGGCTTTACCAGGTTGGAAGTAGAAACGCCCACCCTTGTACACCGCTGTGTTCGGCGCATCATCGTCATCCGGGTCGCCGGAGTCCGCCGGATCCGGCAGTTCGGCGCGCTCCTCGACGACGATCTGCGCCCGGGCCGCACCGGGGTCGAACATCTCCTGAAACGGCCCGGCGAACGACCCCCCGAGTCCATGATGTTTCGCCCGAACAGCCGCCCACCCGAACAACACCAACGGGCCGATGGTGACGATCAGCAATAACAGGTCCCCGCCCACAACCACGAGCGTACCGACGAAATCATGCGCTCCTCGCTATCCGGCCGTCGGCGGGGAGCGTCTGCCGGGCCGACCCGAGTGGAGCCTCCGGCGAGAGTGTCGCTCACATCGGCCGCACTTCGCCTGCCTTGCGGTACTTTCCGTGACTTCCGAGGCCCACGGTCCAGGTGACCGGCATTCCTGCGACGATGGTTTGTTCGTCGCCCCGGAACTCCTTGATGGAGAAGTAGAGGTCGCCGGAGTGGCTGGCGATGAGTCCGTCGTATTCGTATGGCAGCCACCATCGGACCACACCGTCGAGGGTCGGGTCGGGGTCGTTTGCTCTTGTCACTTGTCCAAACAGGACTACTGTGTCGCGTCCCTTCCATCCATCGGAGGTGGGGAGCATCGGCTGGTCGCCGCCGGCAGGGTCGGCGGGCCACACCTTCCCACTCCGGCAGACCACGTCATCCTGGATCTTCTGGGCGAGCTCGCATGCCACCCCACTGGGGTCGAGCCCACGGGGCGTGGTGCCCAGCAGGACGTTCAACTCCGGGATGGAGAATTCGATGAACCACTGCGGACTATCGGCCCGGCGGAGACGGTGCGCGGGCACGGTTTCATCGATGTGGACCTCGTGCCCGAGTGCGGTTTCGATATCGGTGGCCAGCAGATCGGCGCCGCGCCGCGATGTCTCCCTGTCCATTTAGCCATCATGCCGTGTACGTGCAGCGGTTGATCGGCGTTACGTACAGGATCTTGCCGACAGCGTGGGCGACGGTTACCTGGATTTCGTCCCCTGAATCGTATTGGTATTCGCCGTTTCGGTATCGAGGGATCGACATGTGAAAGTTGTCGTCCTTGATCCGGAAATCCTCCTCGTTCCGTGGGCGGAGTGAACTGATAGGTGGCCGGATTCGGTGAGAACGGACCACAGCCGCTCGGACAGGCAGAGAGCCGACGACTCCATTACCGAGATCCGGAACTTTCCGGTGCGGACCGGCACGTAACCGGTGTCGCCCGGTCACAAGCGAAAGCTGCCGATCGATGGCGTGTTCGGGCGGCCTGAACCGCCTGACGGACCGGCGGCCCGAGCGTTGATCCCGGGGCCGCCGGACAAGCGTCGCGCTCCGGGGAATTACCCCTTGAGCAGGGCGCGGGACATGACGACCCGCTGGATCTGGTTGGTGCCCTCGTAGATCTGGGTGATCTTGGCGTCGCGCATCATCCGCTCCACCGGGAAATCGGTGGTGTAGCCGGCGCCGCCGAAGAGCTGCACCGCGTTCGTGGTGACCTCCATGGCCACGTCGGAGGCAAAACATTTGGCGGCGGCGGAGATGAAGCCGAGGTTCTTCTCGCCGCGTTCGGCACGGGCCGCGGAGGTGTAGACCATCAGCCGGGCGGCTTCGATCTTCATCGCCATATCGGCCAGCATGAACTGGGTGTTCTGGAAATCGGCGATCGCGGTGCCGAACTGCTTGCGGTCCTTGGTGTAGGCGATGGCCGCGTCGAGTGCGCCCTGGGCCAGGCCGACGGCCTGCGCGCCGATGGTGGGGCGAGTGTGGTCGAGGGTCTGCAGGGCGGTTTTGAAACCGGTGCCGGGGGCGCCGACGATGCGGTCGCCGGGGACCTTGCAGTTCTCGAAGTACAGCTCGGCGGTCGGGGAACCCTTGATACCGAGTTTGTGTTCGAGCGGGCCGACCACGAAACCCTCGTCGTCCTTGTGGACCAGGAACGCGGAGATCCCGTTGGCGCCCTTGTCGGGATCGGTGACGGCCATGACGGTGTACCAGGAGGATTTGCCGCCGTTGGTGATCCAGCATTTGGAGCCGTTGATGATCCAGTCGTCGCCCTCCTGGCGGGCGCGGGTGCGCATACTGCCCGCATCGGAGCCGGCTTCGCGCTCGGACAGCGCGTAGGAGGCCATCTCACCGTCGACGATATCGGCGAGGACCTTCTGCTTGAGCTCCTCGGAACCGTTGAGGATCATGCCCATGGTGCCGAGTTTGTTCACCGCGGGGATCAGCGAGGACGATCCGCAGACCCGCGCGACCTCTTCGATGACGATGCAGGTGGCCACCGAATCGGCGCCCTGGCCGCCGTAGGCCTCGGGAACGTGCACGGCGTTGAAGCCGGCGGCATTGAGTGCCGTGAGGGCTTCCTCGGGGAAGCGCGCGTGCTCGTCCACGTCCTTGGCGTGCGGGGCGATCTCCTTCTCGCACAGGGCGCGGATGGCCGAACGCAGCTCGTCGTGGAAATCCTCCAGCTTGAACAGTCCGAAATCCGGGTTTCCCGCCATTGGGCTCACTCCTGTTTGCCTCCGTGCCGGCCGTCGGCACTCAGTGTCAGATCCCTCGCCACTATACCGCCTGGAACTTGATCACCTGGTGGCAGCAGGTGGCACTCGGTGTCAATCCGTGGTTGTCTCCGCCAAACTACCCAGCCGCTGGCTCAGGAGTTCGGCGACATGCCGGGGCGGCAGGTCACGCCGGAAGACCGCCAGCACCAGCTCGTCGTCACCGGCGGGCCGGCGGTCGCCACGCGGGATCGCGTTCAGTTCGGCCCGTAGATCGGCGGGGCCCGCGGCCGTCTCGCCGCGCACCATTCGCCGCAGCAGATAGTTGTGAGTGGCGGTCACCGCGGCGGTGAACTGGACCCGGGCCAGATCCGGGGATTCGGGTTGCCGCTCCCGCAGATAATCGGTGAACAGCCGCTCGTAGCGGAACACCGTCACGATCTCCCGGTCCCGCAGCGCCGGGACCCGTCGCACCACGTGATAGCGGCGCTCGGCGATATCCCGCCACCGGGTGAACCGTTCGAAAACCTGGACCGCGGCCTCGCAGACGGCCTCCCACGGGTCCAGCGGCGACTGCTGCAGATACTCCTGCGCCGCCACCAGCTGGGCTTCGTGATCGGCGAAGATGACATCTTCCTTGGACCGGAACTGCCGGAAGAAGGTCCGCCGCGAGATCCCGGCCGCCTCGGCGATCTCGTCGACCGAGGTCGCCTCGTACCCCTGATCTGCGAACAATCGCAAGGCCTCGTCGACCACCCCGAGCCGGAACCGGACCAGCTCGGCGCCGCCCACCCGGCGGACGGTTTCCTCGTTGTCCATATCGATACCGTATCGAGCGACGTACCGGACGCGGTATCGCGCGGCCCGCGGCGGGCCCAGCCCATCAGGCGCTCACGCAGCGCTCAGCCCATCAGGCGCTCACGCAGCGCTCAGCCCATCAGGCGCTCACGTAGCGCCGCGTCCTTCTCCAGCACCATCGTCTCCAGCCCGGCCTGGAACTGTTCCATCCGCTGCCGCAGGGCCGGATCGTGCGCGCCGAGGATCCGCGCGGCGAGCAGACCGGCATTGCGCGCCCCGCCGATGGACACCGTGGCCACCGGGACACCGGCGGGCATCTGCACGATCGAGAGCAGTGAATCCATACCGTCGAGGTATTTCAGCGGCACCGGGACGCCGATCACCGGCAACGGCGTCGCGGAGGCGACCATTCCCGGCAGATGGGCGGCGCCGCCGGCACCGGCGATGAGCACCCGCAACCCCCGCCCGGCCGCGTCCCGGGCGTAGTCGAGCATGCGCTGCGGGGTGCGGTGCGCCGACACCACGCCGACCTCGAACCGGATCCCGAACTCGGCCAGCGCCTCGGCCGCCGCCTCCATGGTGGGCCAGTCGGAATCGCTGCCCATGATCAGCCCGACCGCGGGGGAATTCTCGATACTGCCCGTCACCACGTCACTCATGCGGATCCCATCCGTCGGTCCATTCCGCGTGCGACATCCAGTGCGCCGCGCGCTCGGCTCGTTCCCGCACCCGCGCCACATCGTCACCGAGCACGTTCACATGCCCGATCTTGCGGTCGGGACGTTCACCCTTCCCGTACAGGTGCACCTTGGCGTCCGGCATCCGGGCGAACAGATGATGCAGCCGCTCGTCCATCGACATGGCGGGCGCCTCGGGCGCACCGAGGATATTCGCCATCACCGTCACCGGCGCCAACGGGCTCGTATCGCCGAGCGGATAGTCCAGCACCGCGCGCAGATGCTGTTCGAACTGCCCGGTGCGCGCGCCGTCCATCCCCCAGTGCCCGGAGTTGTGCGGGCGCATCGCCAGTTCGTTGATCAGGATCTCGCCGTCGTGGGTCTCGAACAGCTCGACCGCCATCGCACCGACCACGCCGAGATCCTCGGCCAGTCGCAGCGCCAGCTCCTCGGCCCGCCCGGCCAGCTCCTCGGAGAGCCCGGGCGCGGGGGCGATCA
>NZ_JBSFRU010000060.1:0-23296 GCF_053589395.1 Nocardia sp. NPDC003345 | reverse complement strand
CACGCCTGACCGATGACGATCGGACCCGAACCGATGACCAGGATATGTTCGAGGTCGGTACGGCGTGGCATCAGGCTCCCTTCATCAGACCGGCGAACCGGTCGAACAAGTACGCGGCGTCATGGGGCCCGGCAGCCGCTTCCGGGTGGTATTGCACGGAGAAGGCGCGGCCGTCGACGAGGCGCACCCCCTCCACGACACCGTCGTTGGCGCAGACATGGCTGACCTCGGCCTTGCCGAACGGGGTGTCGAACTGCTCGCCGCGCTCACCTTCCAGCGCGAACCCGTGGTTCTGCGCGGTGATGGAGATACGGCCGGTTTCGTGCTCGACCACCGGGATGTTGATGCCCCGGTGCCCGAACTTCATCTTGTAGGTACCGCGGCCCAGCGCCCGGCCCAGGATCTGGTTGCCGAAGCAGATGCCGAACAGCGGCAGGCCCTTGTCCAGCAGGCCCTGCGTCAGCGCGACCGCGCCGTCCGCGGTGGCCGGGTCGCCGGGGCCGTTGGACAGGAACGCGCCGTCGGGTTTCAGTTCCAGGATCTGGTCCAGGCTCGCCGACGAGGGCACCACGTGCACCCGCATACCGCGCTCGGCGAACATCCGCGGGGTATTGGATTTGATACCGAGATCGACCGCGACGACGGTGAACCGGGGGGTACCCGCGGGTTCGATCGTGTAGACCTGCTCGGTACTCACCTCACCGGCCAGATCCGCACCCAGCATGGACTGCTGGCCGGTCACCCGCCCGACCAGCTCCTCGATTCCGGCGAGCGCCGGACCGGAGAAGATACCGGCCTTCATCGACCCGCGGCTGCGCAGATGCCGCACCACCGCGCGGGTGTCGATACCGGCGATGCCGACGATGTCCTGCTGCTCCAGGGCTCCCGGCAGCGTGCCGGTGGCGCGCCAGTTCGAGGCGCGGCGCGCGGGATCGCGCACCGCGTACCCGGCGACCCAGATCCGCTGCGATTCGTCGTCCTCGTCGTTCCAGCCGGTGTTACCGATCTGCGGGGCCGTGGCCACCACGATCTGGCGGTGGTAGCTCGGATCGGTGAGGGTTTCCTGGTAGCCGGTCATGGCGGTGCAGAACACCGCTTCGCCCAGGGTCTGGCCCACGGCACCGTAGGAGGTGCCCCGGAACACCCGTCCGTCCTCGAGGACCAGGGCCGCGGCCGTCGTCGTACTCGTCATTGTTCGTCGTCTCCCGTCGTTGCCCGCGCCCAGGCCGGATACACCGTCTTGTCGTCGCCCCGGAATCCGGTGTCGATCTCGGTCCCGGTGGGCAGTGTCCAGCGGATCACCAGCACCCCGCCTTCGGTCATCACCTTGCCCGCGTGCCCGCGTTCGGTCCGGATCGCGGTCACGGATTCCTGCGGGATCCAGATCGCCGTGGCGCCCTGGCGTGCCAGCAGGATCCCTTTCTCGTAGCGGCTCAGCTCCGCGGTGGCGCGGTAGCCGAGATCACCCACCGCAATGCGGTCCTGCCAGCTCGGCGCCATGGTGCTGCCGAGGTAGAGGCCCGTGGTCGGTTCCAGGATCCGTGCGCCCGGGTCCTGCGGGACCGGCGGCAGTTCGCCGATCCGCTCGGCCTGCCGGGCCGCGCGGTTACGCCAGCCCCGGTACATCAGATACATCGCCAGCAGCCACAGCGCGACGCAGAGCAGCACCCACAGTGTGCGTTCCATCAGCGCTCTCCCGCTCCGGCCCCGGCCGCCGCGGCGACCACACCGTCGCGGGCGGTGATCCGCCCGCGCAGCAGCGTGGCCGTCACCCGGCCGGGTAGCGCCATCGTCTCGAAAGGGGTGTTGTTCGCGATACTGGCCAGCTCCGCGCCGGCGACCGTCCAGGTGGCGTCGGGGTCGACGAGGACCAGGTTGGCGGGTTCACCCACCGCGATCGGGCGGCCCTGATCGTCGAGGCCGACGATTTCGGCGGGGCGTTCGCTCATCACCCGGGCCACTCCGCGCCAGTCCAGCAGACCGGACCGCACCATGGTCTCCACGATGATCGACAGGGCGGTCTGCAACCCGAGCATTCCCGGACGCGCCGCCGCGAACTCGCAGCATTTGTCCTGTTCGGCATGCGGCGCGTGATCGGTCGCGACACAGTCGACGATGCCCTCGGCCAGCGCCCGTCGCAGAGCCTCGGTATCGGAGAGTTCGCGCAGCGGCGGATTGACCTTGTTCACCGCGTCGTAGGTTTCGAGCCGGGCGTCGGTGAGCAGCAGATGATGCGGGGTCACCTCGGCGGTGATCGCGATGCCCTGCTCTTTCGCCCATTTCACCAGTTCCACGGTGCCCGCGGTGGAGGCGTGACAGATATGCACCCGCGCACCGGCGTCGCGCGCCAGCAGCGCGTCGCGGGCGACGATGGATTCCTCGGCGGCCCGCGGCCAGCCCGCCAGACCCAGCCGGGCCGCGGTCGGGCCCTCGTGCGCGACCGCGCCCCGGGTCAGCCGGGGCTCCTCCGCGTGCTGGGCGATGAGCACACCGAGCGACCGGGCGTATTCGAGCGCGCGCCGCATGATCAGCGGATCGTGCACGCAGTGACCGTCGTCGGAGAACATCCGCACCGCGCCCGCACCGGCGGCCATGGTGCCCATCTCGGCAAGCTGCTTACCGTCGAGCCCCACCGTGACCGCGCCGACCGGATACACATCGACCAGTCCGACCTCCTGCCCGCGCCGCCACACATGGTCGGTGACGACCTGGGTATCGGCGACCGGGGAGGTGTTGGCCATGGCGAAGACCGCCGTGTATCCGCCCAGCGCCGCGGCGGCCGAACCGGATTCGATGGTCTCGGTGTCCTCGCGGCCGGGTTCGCGCAGATGGGTGTGCAGATCCACGAAACCGGGCAGCAGCACCTGCCCCGCGCCGTCGACGATCTCCGCGTCCTCGGCCGACAGACCGGTACCTATCTCCCGGATCACACCGCCCGAGATCAGGACGTCGACGGGCTCGCCGTCGCCGTACACACGCGCCCCGGTGATCAGCACCGCCTCCGGGCCCGACCCGCTCACGCTGTGTTGTCCGGGCGTGCGCGGGGGCCCTGCGGGGTTACGCTCCGCTCCCGCCTCCGGGCCTGACCCGCTCACGCCACGGCCTCCTGCACACCGATCAGCAGACGGAAAAGCACCGCCATCCGCATATGGACTCCATTCGTCACCTGTTGCAGCACCGCGGCGCGCGGCGAATCGGCCACCGACGACGCGATTTCCATACCGCGCAGCATCGGCCCGGGATGCAGCACCACCGCGTGCTCGTCGAGCAGCGCCAGCCGGCGCTCGGACAGGCCGTAGCGGATCGAGTACTCGCGCGCCGACGGGAAGAACCCGCCGTTCATCCGTTCCGCCTGCACCCGCAGCATGAGCACGGCGTCGGCGCCGGGCAGTTCGGAATCCAGATCCGTGGACACTCGTACCGGCCAGCCCTCGACACCCACCGGGAGCAGGGTGCGCGGCGCCACCAGCACCACTTCCGCGCCCAGGGTGGAGAGCAGGAAGGCGTTGGATCGCGCGACCCGGCTGTGCAGGATATCGCCGACGATCACCACCCGCCGTCCGGCGATATCGCCGAGCCGCTGCCGCAGGGTCAACGCGTCCAGCAGCGCCTGGGTGGGGTGTTGGTGGGTGCCGTCACCGGCGTTGATCACCGCGGGCACAGCACTGCCCGAGCGGCGCGACCAGTCCTCGAACCAGCGGGTGATCTGATGGGCCGCGCCGGACGCCGGATGCCGCACGATGAGCGCGTCGGCGCCGGCGGCGTGCAGGGTCAGGGCGGTATCGCGCAGCGATTCCCCCTTGGACACCGAGGAACTGCTCGCGCTGACGTTGATCACATCGGCGCTCATCCACTTACCCGCGACCTCGAACGAGACCCGGGTGCGGGTGGAGTTCTCGAAGAACACGGTCATCACCGTGCGTCCACGAAGCGTGGGTAGTTTGTGCACCTCACGGCCGAGCAGTGCCTGTTCGAAGCGTTCGGCCTCGTCGAGCAATTCGGTGGCGGTATCGCGATCCAGATCGGTCACCGTCAGCAGATGTCTCACTGTCCCTCCCCCTGATGCAGGAACACACCGTCGCGGCCGTCGTGCTCGGTGAGCAGCACCGACACATCCTCGGTCCGCGCGGTGGGCACGTTCTTACCCACGAAATCGGCCCGGATCGGCAGTTCGCGATGCCCGCGGTCGACGAGTACGGCGAGCTGGACGGCGCGGGGCCTGCCCAGATCGCGCAGCCCGTCCAGAGCGGACCGGACCGTCCGCCCGGAGAACAGCACATCGTCGACCAGGACGACGAGCGCGTCCTCGATCCCGCCCTCGGGCACCGAGGTGCGCTCCAGCGGGCGATGCGGTTTGCTGCGCAGGTCGTCGCGGTAGAGCGTGATATCCAGCGATCCCAGCGCCGGGCGCACCCCGGAGAACTCCTCGATCTTGTCGGTGAGCCGGGTCGCGAGTGTGGTGCCGCGGGTCGGGATACCGATCAGCACCACCCGGGGAGCGGCGGAATCGCCCGAATCGAGGGCGGTGCGTTCGATGATCTGATGCGCGATGCGCGCGATGGTCCGGCCGACATCGGAGGGAGACAACAGCTCCCGCCCCGCCGCCACCCATTCCGGCGTATGCCGCTGCGGGGGTGACGTCGATTCGGCAGCGCCGGACGTGGCGGCCCGTTCTTCGGGCACAGCCATGCCGACCTCCTTCCCCGCCTCACAGGACGGTCCGTTAAAGGATGTCTTACGCGGAGCAGCCTATCAGCCGCTCGGCAGCGTCTTTCACCAGGTGAGAACCCGCCCCCGCGGTGTGAGCCGGGCCACGGGCGGGCACGGTCGGCGGGGGCGTGAGCGCGCTTACGCCGGACCGGTATGCGGCCCGGCCGATGCCGCCGCGGCGGCGCCGCGCCCCGATCAGCGCCAGTGCCGGTCGCCCACCGCCGCCGCTTCCCCACCGCCGTCGGCGAACAGGATCTGACCGGTCACGAACCGGTTGTCCGCGCTCGCCAGCCAGCAGATCGTCTCGGCGATCCACTCCGGGCGCCCGGGAAACCCGCCGAACGGCTGGGGTGCGGCGGCCTCCACGGTGGCGCGGGTCTGCTCGTCGGCGAAGATCCAGGACGCGGCGGGCGTATCGACCACGCCGGGCGCGACCGCGTTGAGCGCGATGCCCGCGCCGGCCCATTCCGGGGCCGGGGCGTTGCGGCGCACCCAGCGGTTCAACGCGCGTTTGGCGGCACCGTAGCCACCGGTCGCGCCCGCGCGGGCGGGGTCGGCGGCGAGTAGCGCGACCGCTCCGGGTTCGTCGTCGTCGAGGCACGCCTGGATCAACCGGTCGTCGGCCGGCGCCAGCGACGAGGTCGACGACACCGCGACCGCGCGCGGCGCCGGGCTGCGCGCCAGCAGCGGGCGCAAACCGCGCAGGGTGGCGACGGCGCCGAAGTAGTTGGTTTCCAGCAGTCCGGTCCGGCCGCCGCCCGCGATGGCCAGGACGGCGTCGACGGGCGTCCCGGCGGCCGTTACGGCGTCCACCAGGGTCCGGCGGCCGTCGGCAGTGGCCAGATCGGCCCGGATATCGGCCTCGTCGAGATCGCATCCGATCACCGTCGCCCCGCGTTCGCGCAGCAGCGCGGCGGTGGCGGCACCGATCCCCGATGCCGAACCGGTCACGATGTAGGTCCGCCCCGCCACACCCGAAACCACCGTGATCGCTCCTCACCGTTATCGGCGAAACCGCCTCGCCCGCACCACACTCCGGATGGACGAAACACCACCCGCGGCCCGATGATCACGGTACCCGCCGGCCCGGCAGCCGGAAGAGCACGAGCGCCAGCCCGCCCACCGCAGCCGACATTCCGAGAAAGGCACCCGCGTATCCGGCGCTGCCGATGAACCAGCCGAGTGCGACGGCCCCGGCGCCCAGACCACCGTCGTAGGCGATATTCCAGATCGTGCTCGCGGTCCCGCTGCGATCGCGGCCCAGACTTTCGAGCGTGAGCACGAACGAATCGTTCTGGCAGGCACCGAATCCCGCGCCCAGCAACGCCGCGCCCACGATCGTCGCCCCCGGCAGCGGTCCGAGGGATGCGCCGAGGCAACCCAGCCCCGCCCCGCAGCAGAGCACCGCGAACGGCAACAATCGTCCGGCGCCGTACCGATCTCCGACCGCGCCGGCCGCCAGCCGCGCGCAGACCAGTCCCACCGAGGCCGCGAGGAGGGCCCAGAAGGCGGTTCCGGGATCCGCTACCGCGATCGGGAGGAAGGTGGTGGCCGCCCCGAACGACGCCGCCGTCGCGAGGAACAGCACGATCGGGGCCCCGATTCCCGCGGCATCCGCCATCGAGGTGAACCGGAACCGACCGCGCCGCCCGGCCGGCAGCCACAGGGCCAGCAGCGCACCCGCCAGGCAGGCCGCCGTGGCACCCCAGAACACGATCTCGAAACCCCAGGTGCGGGCGGCCCATACGCCGCCGGCGAGGGCGGCGAGGTTGGGCAGTGCGGCCGCGACCCCGTACCGGGACGCCGCCGAGGCCAGCCGGCCCTCGGCCGCGAGATCGGCGACCAGGGTCGCTCCCGCGGTCACCACCAGTGCGAAACCCACACCGCGCAGCACCGTGATCACCGCGATCGGCGCCAGATCCGCGGACAGCAGGTACAGGGGCGTCGGCGCACCGAGCAATACCGCGCCGGCGACCACCATCATGCGCAGCCCGGCGATCTCGAAGAGCCACGGCACCGCCAGCTGTGTCGCCACGGTGGCCGCCATCATGATCCCGGTCGTCGCCCCCACCGCCACACTGCCGGCACCACCGGAGGCCGCCCACAGCGGTACCACCGGCAACAGCGCCGCGTAATCGACGAAGGCCAGGAAGGTCACGGCCAGCAGCACGGAGAAACCGCGCGACGATACCGGCCCGCCCGGCGGCCGCGCCGCGACCCGTGTGCGGAATATCCCACCGCCGCCGCCGATATCCGTGGTCATCGCCCGGTCTCCTTCCGTCGGTCTCCACCCACCTTCACCGCCGCGAGGTATTCTGTCCAACAATGAGTTTCTATCCGGGTCATCACGAAACTCGATAGCCCCGCCCGACAGCCGCCCGAGCGCGCCGACCACGGACCGGATCGATGGACACCAGAATTCTGCGCAGCTTCCTGGCGGTCGCGCGTTCCGGGAGTTTCACCGCGGCGGCGGCCGATCTCGGTTACACCCAATCCACGATCACCGGGCATATCCATCGGCTCGAAGAGCAACTCGGCCGCCGCCTGCTCGACCGGTTGCCGTCGGGCGCCGTGGTGACCGATACCGGCGCCCGGCTCATCGATCACGCCGAGGATATTCTCGACGCCGAGGACCGCCTCCACGACGCGGCCCGCGGCAGCGACCGCCCGACCGGAACGGTGCGGATCGTCGCCCCCGAATCACTGTGCACCTACCGGTTACCCGCGGTGATCGGCGCACTGCGCACCGAGGAACCCGGTATCCAGATCTGGGTCGGGCCGGCCGGTCTGGGCGAAGCGGTCGAGGCGGTCCACCGCGGGACCGCCGAACTCGGCCTCATCATGGAACCCCGGGCTCCCGTCACCGAACTCGGCACGGAACGGATCGGCGCCGAACCGCTTCTGCTCCTCGATCATCCGGACCGGGCCGGTACGCCGGCGACCTGGGAGGATCTGGCCGTGCGGGACGCCCTCCTCATCGAAGAGGGCTGCGGTTACAGCGACGATGTGGCGGCGCGGCTGGCCGCCACCGGCGCCCGCCCGGGCCGGCGGTCCCGGTTCGGCAGTGTCGAGGCCATCAAACGATGTGTGGCCAGCGGCCTGGGCTGGACCGCGCTGCCCGCGATCACCGTGGAATCCGAGATACGCACCGGCGGCCTGGGCGTGGTGCGCGGTCCCGCGCTCGACTCCTGCGAGATCCGCGTACTGACCCACCCGCGCCGTCTGCACACCCCGGCGACCCGCGCCGTCCTCACCCGGCTGCGCGCCCACTGGACATCCTGATCGGACGGGGAACTCCCGCTCATTCGCGGACGGCGAGCACCGTTCCCATCCCCGGAACATCACCCATACCCGAGCGGCCGTACGGCGCGACGAGATCGTTCCAGGCGCGGAACTCGGTTCGCCAGCCGTGCTCGGCGAACCAGGACTCCGCATCCGGGCCCAGCCCGTTGACCGGTCGCGTGGCAGCACTGTCGGCGGTCACCAGTTCCCGCAGCGCCTGATACTTCGGCGCCGCGGAATCGACCTCGAAGCGGCCGATACCGAACCGGCTGCCGGGCGCCGACAGGCCGGTGATCGTCACCGCCACCGCGTGCGCGTCCTTTCTCGGCAGATAACCGAGAACACCCTCGTCGACCCACAGCGTGGGCACCTCGGGCCGGAACCCCCGCCCCGCCAGTACGGCCGCCCAGTCGTCGCGCAGATCGGCCGCGACGACCCGGCGCACACAATCGGGCCGCGCGGCGTTCGCGGCCAGCACCGGTTCCTTGAACTCGAACAGTTCGGGAAGATCCACTTCGAAGAACACGGTCCCGGCGGGCAGACCGAGCCGGAAAACCCGGGTGTCCAGACCCGCGCCGAGCAGCACGATCTGCCCGCAGCCCCGCGCCACGGCCTCGGTCACACTGTCGTCCACCACCCGGACCGTCAGCGAACGGCCTTCGAAGAATTGGTCGGCCAGCGCTTCCAGACGAGACCATCGGTCCGCGTCGAACCCGGTCCGGGCCGCCGCGACGAACGCCGCCGCCAGCGGATCGTCGTAGAGCCGGTCCGGCCGGCGACTCTCCCGTTCCCGGATGAGGGCCACCCCGATCGCGGTCATGGCCACTCCGGCCGTCGGCACCTGCACGGATGGTTCGGTCATGGTTCTCCCCTGCCAGGACTCCGCCGACCGGGCGGCGGCCGGTATCACCCGAGACGTTAGCCCCGGCGCGCGGCCGCGGCGGGCGATCCGGCGAGATCCGCCATTGAGGCCCCTGCGTCCGGTGCACCGCCGCACACCACGGCCGATGGGAACGTATGTTCGAATCGTGCGCTAGTGTGGGCGCATGGCACTGCAGGGATCGCTGTTCGACGGGTTCGGCGCGCCGGAACTCACCCCGCTCGCCGATATCCGCCGGACCCCTCTCACGGCCGGCGCGTGGGTCGACCTGCGCCCGGGCTGGCTGCTCGGCGCCGACGACCTGTTCGACCGGCTGGCCGCGACGGTGCCCTGGCAGGCCGAACGGCGCCCCATGTACGACCGGGTCGTCGACGTTCCACGACTGCTCCGCTTCTACGCCGAATCCGATCCGCTGCCCGATCCCGTCCTGACACAGGCGCGCGAATCGCTCAGCGAGCACTACGGCCCGGAATTGGGCGAACCGTTCCGCACGGCCGGACTCTGCTACTACCGCGACGGCCGCGACAGCGTCGCCTGGCACGGCGACACCATCGGCCGCGGCGGCACCCACGACACCATGGTCGCCATCCTCACCCTGGGCGCGCCGCGACCGCTGCTGCTCCGCCCGCGTACCGGCGGGCCGAGCCTGCGTTTCCACCCGGGGCACGGCGACCTGTTCGTCATGGGCGGCTCCTGCCAGCGCACCTGGGAACACGCGGTACCCAAGACCCGGCGGGCGACCGGGCCGCGGATCAGCATCCAGTTCCGCCCCCGCAACGTGCGCTGAGGCGGGTTACGGTGCGCGCAGTACCGCGCGCACCTGCTGCGCGACCGCCGCCAGCAGCCGATCGGCCGATCCCGCGCGGACCATATCGGGCACGGTCTGCCCGGCCAGTCCGTCCAGCAGCAACCGGCCGACCGTTTCCGCGTCGAGGTCGGGACGGGCCTCGCTCAACAGCGCGGTGATGTGGTCCCGCCAGAACAGATGGAACTCCGCGGTGCGCGGATGCGGCGGGACCGACCGGTAGACCTCCATCAGCGCGAGATTGTCGATCACCAGCCGCGCCATGGCGTCGAAGAAGGCCGGCAGCCGGTCGGCGGCCGGGGCGCCGGGCCCCAGGGGCGGCGGACCGTCGGTGACCGCCGCCATCAGGTCGACCGCGCTTTCGGCCACCATCTCGTGCAGGAGCCCCGCCCGATTTCCGAAGCGGTGGAAGATCGTGCCCTTCCCGACGCCGGCCGCCGCGGCGACCCGATCCATGGTGACGGCCTCGGGACCGTGTTCGGCGAGCAACGCCGCGGTGGCATCGAGGATGACGCGCCGGTTGCGTGCGGCGTCCGCACGTTCTCTGGGAGCCATCACACCACTTTCGTTGACAACTTGACCGTCGGTCCATATCTTCGACAGCTAAGTGGACCAACAGTCAATTTATGGAGACCTGATGCGGGCAATCGTAATGACAGGCACGGGCGGACCCGAGGTACTGGTACCCCGGGAGATGCCGGCGCCGCACCCCGGCCCCGGCGAAGTTCTGATCAGAGCCGAGGCGATCCCCGTCCTGTACCCCGAGACCCGGTTGCGGGCCGGCGACTTCCCGATGGCCTCCCCGCCACCGGTGGTGTTCGGCTTCCAGGTGGCCGGCGAAGTGATCGGCGTGGGCGAGGGCGCCGGCCGCGAATATCTGGGGCAACGCGTGGTGGCCGATACCGGCGGAACCGGTTCCTACGCCGAATTCGCATGCGCGAGCGCCGAATCCGCGACGCCGATACCGGAAGGTGTCTCGACCGCCGACGCGGCCGCGGCACTGATGAGCGGCTCGGTCGCGCTGGCCCTGCTGGAAACCGCGGGACTCACCGGGAGCGAGACGGTCCTGGTCGAGGCGGGCGCGACCGGAGTCGGCAGTTATCTCCTCCAGCTGGCCCGGGAGTTCGGCGCGGCGCGGGTGATCGCCACCGCGGGCGGTCCCGACAAGGCCCGGCGCGCGAAAGAACTCGGCGCCGATACGGTGATCGACCACCTCCCGCCGCAATGGCCCGAGGACCTGGGCACCGGACCGGACGACACCGTCGATATCGTCTTCGACTCCCTGGGCGGCCCCTCGGCAACCGCGCTGCTCGATGCCATGACGCCCGGATCCGGACGGATGCTCAGCTACGGCTGGCTCTCCGGTGCACCCGCCCGGGTCTCGGCGGCAGACCTGATCCCGCGCGGACTCACGCTGACCGGATGTTCCGGACCGGCCTTCCACGCGCGGGTGCACCGTGCCCGCCCCGCCGTACTCGAACGGGTTCCGGCGCTGGCTCCCCCGGTGGAGACGATCCTGCCGCTCGACCGCGCGGCGGACGCGCATCGCCTGGTGGAATCCCGGGCTCCGCTGGGCCGGATCGTCCTGCGGCCGTGAACGGCGCCGCGATCAGCGCTTCAGCACGAAGAAATACGGTTCGGCCAATCCCCGCATATCCATGACACCCAGCAGGGTGCCGGCGTCGAGGCGGCGGAAGTGGTCGATGATCGGCAGATGGTCGTAGACCATCGCGGCACTCACCACCCCGCGATATTCGATATCCCGCAGCCGCGCGGTGGCCTTGCGAGTGCGCAGCAGCGGTGCCAGGGCGCGCAGGTTGTTGCGGACCGGCCGTAACCAGTGCGCCGGGATCCGTCCCGCCAGCGCCAGCGGGACCCGGCGCGGATCCACGGCGAACACGGTGCCGCGCTCGTCGGTGAACAGCAGCGGATGCACCTGGTCGGGGGCGTCGAACTGTTTGCCGTACCAGCCGGATTCGGAGAGTGAACCGTCCATCGGATGCCCGGTGGGCAGTTCTTCGCCGCGCCAGCGGCCGGTGGTCACCTCGTCCACGCGCGCGGCCGGCAGCCGGTCGAAGATCTCCCAGGCCTCGGCGGCGGTGCACCCGCCTTCGGGCAGGGTGACGTCCGCGTTCTCGGTCATTGTCCGCGCTCCTCGCGATCAAGGGGATGGTGCGATGGTTACCCTATCGTCCTCTCGAGACGGTCCCGGGCGCACGGGAACGCGGAACCGGAGTCCGGCACCGGTCAGCCGGTGATCTCCCATTCGTGGACCGTGATCCGCGACGAGCCGGTGGTGTGCAGTGGATCGGTGTACACCACCGCCTCGGCGGCCTGCCGCGAATCCGCGAGCACGAGATACGCGCCGCCGCTGCCGTCGGTGAACGGCCCGGATTCCTGCAACATGCCGTCGGCCCGCAGTTCGGCGAGGAACCGGCGGTGCGGTTCGGCGACCGCCGGATCGTAGGCCGGTGTACGCATGGCCAGCACCAGGTACTTGCGCACCTCAGTCCTCCGGATCGGATTCGGCACGTCCGGCGGCGGCCGCGGCAGCGCGGATCTGCGGTGCCACCAGGACGACCTGCCCCAGCACCCCGTTCACGAACCCGGGGGAATCGTCGGTGGACAGCTCCTTGGCCAGCTCCACCGCCTCGTCCACCGCGACGATCGGCGGGACATCCGGGGCGTACAGCAGCTCCCACACCGCTACCCGCAGGATCGCGCGATCCACCGCGGGCAGCCGGCCCAGCGTCCAATCCTGCAGGTAGGACTCGATGGTGCCGTCGACCCGGTCGAGGTCCTCGGCGATCCCGTCGACCAGGGTGCGCGTATAGGCGTGCACGGGGGCCACCGCCTGATCGCGCCCGGCGAGTTCGATCCGCTCGTCGGCCAGGTCCGCGGGATCGATATCGCGGGCCTCGGCCTCGAACAGCAGATCAACCGCGCGGCGCCGGGCCTTGTGGCGGGCGCCGAGTTTCTTGTACGCGGATTTCTTGTCCGCGGGCCGGTCCGTCACGTCAGGAGTTGACGCGGCCCAGGTAGCTGCCGTCGCGGGTGTCGATGCGGAGTTTGTCGCCGGTGTTGATGAACAGCGGGACCTGCACCTCCGCCCCGGTCTCGACGGTCGCCGGCTTGGTGCCGCCGGTGGAGCGGTCGCCCTGCAGGCCGATATCGGTGTGGGTGACCTCGAGCTCGACCGAGACCGGAAGCTCCACGTACAGCGGCGCACCTTCGTGGGTGGCGACCTGCACCGTCATGTTCTCCAGCAGGAACCGGGCCTGTTCGCCGATGGTGCCCTCCTCGATGGAGAGCTGATCGAACGTCTGACCGTCCATGAAGACGTAATCGGAACCGTCGTGGTACAGGTAGGTCATATCCCGGCGATCGACCGTGGCGGTCTCCACCTTGACACCGGCGTTGAAGGTCTTGTCGACGGTCTTGCCGGACAGCACGTTCTTCAGCTTGGTCCGCACGAAGGCAGGACCCTTGCCCGGCTTCACGTGCTGGAACTCGATGATCTGCTGGAGATTACCGTCGATCTTCAGCACGAGGCCGTTCTTGAAGTCGCTGGTGTCCGCCACTGTCTTCGGGTCTCCTCGGTTCTCGGTCGACCGGCGTCATCCGACGACGGTCAGGTCTTTGCTGGTATTGGTGAGCAGGTCGGGGCCCCCTTCGCGCACCACGAGCGTGTCCTCGATCCGGACTCCGCCGCGGCCGGGAAAGTACACACCTGGTTCGACGGTCACCGCCACGCCAGACTGGAGTGTACCCGTGCCCGTTTTGGCGATTCCGGGCGCTTCGTGGATGCGCAGCCCCACGCCGTGGCCCAGGCCGTGCACGAACAGCGGCCCATGACCGGCGGCCGCGATGACCTCCCGCGCCGCGGCGTCCACATCGGCGCACGGAATACCGGGCCGTAGCGCCTCCCGGCCGGCGCGCTGGGCGGCGTACACGAGTTCGTAGACCTCGCGCTGCCATTGCGCGGGGGCGCCGAGAACGAAGGTCCGGGTCATATCGGAGTGGTAGCCGTCCACGACGGCGCCGAAATCCATCTTCACGAAATCACCCGTGGCCAGCACCGCCTCGGTGGGACGGTGATGCGGGATCGCGGAGTTCGCCCCCGTGGCCACGATCGTCTCGAACGCGATACCCGCCGCACCGCGCTCGAACATGGCCCATTCCAGATCCCGGGCGACCTGGCGCTCGGTGCGCCCGGGGCGCAGTGCCCCGTTCTCCAGCAGGGCGGCCAACGCCTCGTCGCCGACCGTGCAGGCGGCGCGCAGCCGCTGGACCTCGTATTCGTCCTTGACCATCCGCAACTGCTCCACCAGGCCCGGGGTGGCGACGAACTCCAGCCCGGTCGCCAGCTCGAGCAGGGCCCGATGCTGATCGACGGTGACGATATGGCTTTCGAAGCCGAGCCGCCCGAACTTCCATTCGCCCGCGAGTTCGGCCACCCGCCGGGTGACCGCGCGCGCGATCTCGGCCCGCAGATCGGGCACCTGCGCGGCCACCTGGGTGTCGTAACGGCCGTCGGTGGCGATCACCGTGCGTTCCTCGGCGCCGGGGGTGTCCCAGGAGTGCACCAGCAGCGCGGCGTTGGAGCCGGTGAAACCGGTGAGGTAGCGGATATTCACCAGATCGGTCACCAGCAGGCCGTCGATCTCGTTCTCCACCAGCAGGTTGCGCAGCAACCCGCGGCGGACGGCGTAATCGGGCCGGACCAGCGGGCCACGGCCGGCATCAGCAGACATGGATCAAAGTTACCGCCGAAGGACGGGCACGACACAAGGCCGTATACGCCCAGCCGGTTCGGAACGCCGGATATTCACATCTCGGCACCGACCCCGCAGTTGTCCACATCCGGCGACGACGGCCCCCCGGCAGGACGCGACTCCGGCGATCGTGAACCTCATGGCCGAGTTCGGATTCCTCCTCGTACTGCTGTGGTGTGCCGCGCTGAGCGCCGCCGATCTCCGCACCCGGCGGCTGCCGAACCTGCTCACCCTGCCGGGCGCCGCCGCCGTACTCGGCTATGCCGCCGCGACCGGGCAGTTCGGCACGGCGATCCGGGGCGCGGCCCTGCTGGCGGTGCCGTATCTCCTGGTCCACCTGCTGCGACCGGCGGCGCTGGGCGCCGGTGATGTGAAACTGGCGCTGGGGCTGGGCGCGGTGGCGGCCCTCGGCGGCACCCACTCCTGGGTGTGGTCGGCGGTAGTCGCGCCGCTGTGCACGGCCGCGGCCGGTGCCGGACTGCTCGTGGCCCGCTGCACCGGATCCGCGACGCCGCCACCGGGTCCCGGGATCCCCGCGCGCCCCCGCGCACCGGATCATCGCGCCGGCACCGTGCCACACGGGCCGTCCATGTGTATCGCGACACTTATCGGGCTGGTTCTGTGGTGATCACCTGGCAATCCCGGTCACCACCGCCCGCCCGGGCCGCCGAACTCCGCCGACCGCGTGCCCCGGTCGTCGCGCCGACATGGGAAGATGGTCGGCGTGCTGCGCTGGATAACTGCTGGAGAATCCCACGGACCCGCTCTCGTCGCCATCCTCGAGGGGATGGTCGCCGGTGTCGAGGTGACCTCGGAGGAGATTTCCGCGCAACTGGCGCGCCGGCGGCTCGGATACGGCCGTGGCGCCCGGATGAAGTTCGAGGCCGACAAGGTCACCGTGATCGGTGGGGTACGGCACGGCCGCACCATGGGCGGGCCGGTCGCCATCGAGGTCGCCAATTCGGAATGGCCGAAGTGGACCACCGTCATGTCCGCCGACCCGGTCGACGAGGCCGAACTCGCCGACCTGGCCCGCAACGCACCGCTGACCCGGCCGCGTCCCGGCCACGCCGACTATTCGGGGATGCTCAAGTACGGCTTCGACGACGCCCGGCCGGTGCTGGAACGCGCCAGCGCCCGCGAAACCGCAGCCCGGGTGGCAGCGGGCACCGTCGCCCGGGCCTTCCTGCGTCAGGCGGTCGGCGTGGAGGTCCTCTCCCATGTCGTCTCCATCGGCACCGCCGCGAACACCACCGGGGTGGTGCCCGCGGCCGGTGATCTGGACGCCATCGACACCAGCCCGGTCCGCGCCTTCGATTCGGCGGCCGAGGCCGCGATGATCGCCGAGATCGAGGCGGCGAAGAAGGACGGCGACACCCTCGGCGGAGTAGTCGAGGTCGTCGTATCGGGACTGCCGATCGGGCTGGGGTCGTTCACCAGCGGGGAGAACCGGCTCGATTCCAAGCTGGCCGCGGCGCTGATGGGCATCCAGGCGATCAAGGGCGTCGAGGTCGGCGACGGATTCGAGACCGCGCGCCGGCGCGGCAGTCTGGCGCACGACGAGATGCGGCCGGGGCCCGACGGCGTACTGCGATCCACCAACCGCGCGGGCGGCCTGGAAGGCGGTATGACCAACGGCGAGGCCCTGCGGGTCCGGGCCGCCATGAAACCGATCTCCACCGTGCCGCGGGCACTGGCCACCGTCGATATGACCACCGGCGAGGAAGCGGTGGCCATCCACCAGCGCTCCGATGTGTGCGCGGTACCCGCCGCGGGCGTGGTGGCGGAATCCATGGTCGCGCTGGTGGTGGCCCAGGCCGTGCTGGAGAAGTTCGGCGGCGATTCCCTCGCCGAGACGGTGAGCAACCTGGACGGTTACCGGAAGCGGATCAGTGGGCGCCCGCACCTGAACGCGGGCGATCCGGTCGCCGCCGACCCGGCGTAATGACCGCGCAGACCGATCCGCACGCCACACCGGTCGTGCTGATCGGACCGCCCGGGGCGGGCAAGACCACGATCGGGCGGAAGCTGGCCCGCGAACTCGGCGTCGACCTGTACGACACCGATGCCGGGATCGAGGAGGCCGCCGGGCGGACCATTCCGGAGATCTTCGCCGCCGACGGCGAACCCGGATTCCGCCGGATCGAAGAAGAGGTCGTGGGCCGGGCGCTGCGGACCGAACGCGGTGTGGTGTCACTGGGCGGCGGCGCCGTCCTGTCCGAGCGCACCCGGGCGCTTCTCCGCGATCGCACCGTGGTCTACCTGGAGATAAGCCTCGCCGAAGGGTTGCGCCGCACCGGCGCGAGCAACCACCGCCCACTGCTGGGCGGCGCCGATCCCGGTGCCAAGTATCGCGAGCTGATGCGGATCCGGCGGCCGCTGTACCGGGAGGTCGCCACCGTCCGGGTGCGGACCGACGGCCGCAGTCCGGGCCGGGTGGTTCGCTCGATCCTGGGCAAACTTTCCCTGGAATCGGTACGGGTCACCACGGATCCGGTCACCACCGAAACCGCCCCGAACCCGCAGCGCACCGGCCGGTCCCGGGCCCGCCGCCGGGCCCGCGCCCGGGCGCGGCGTTCGACCGCCCAGCAGCGCGCGGCAACCGGCACCACCGAAGCCGCCAGCACCGGCACCCCGGCAGCCACGGAAAACCCGGCCGGATCCGAGACCGGCGCCGAAATGCGTACCCCGGGCCGTTCGCGCCGGGCGCGGGCCCGCCGGGCCCGGGCCCGGCGGCAGCAACGCGAACAGGCCGAGCAGACAGAGACAGGATCGGAGCAGCACACGTGACAGAACCGACGCGTATCGAGGTCCGGACCGCACAGCCCTATCCGGTGATCATCGGCCGCGGTCTGCTCGGTGACCTCGTGGACGTGGTCACCGGTGCCGGCGGCGTCCGCACCGTCGCGCTCTTCCACCAGCCGTCGCTGGTGGAGACCGCCGAGGTGGTCCGCAGCACCCTGGCCGAGGCCGGGCTCGACGCCCACCGCGTCGAGATTCCCGACGCCGAGGCGGGTAAGGAACTGGCGGTCGCCGGGTTCTGCTGGGAGGTGCTGGGCCGGATCGGCCTCACCCGCAGCGATGTGGTCGTGAGCCTGGGTGGCGGCGCGGCGACCGATCTGGCCGGGTTCGTCGCCGCGACCTGGATGCGCGGGGTGAAGATCGTGCATGTACCGACCACCCTGCTGGCCATGGTGGACGCGGCGGTGGGTGGTAAGACCGGGATCAATACCGAGGCCGGTAAGAACCTGGTGGGCTGCTTCCACGAACCGGCGGCCGTACTGGTGGATCTGGTGACCCTGGAAACCGTGCCGCGCAACGAGATCGTCGCCGGGATGGCGGAGATCATCAAGGCCGGTTTCATCGCCGACCCGGTGATCCTCGAGCTGGTGGAACGCGATCCGCGGGCGGCCCTCGATCCCACCGGTGACGTTCTGCCCGAGCTGATCCGCCGGGCGATCGCGGTCAAGGCGGAAGTGGTCGCCGCCGACCTGAAGGAATCGGCACTGCGCGAGATCCTGAACTACGGCCACACCCTCGGCCATGCCATCGAACGCCGGGAGCGTTACCGCTGGCGTCACGGCGCGGCGGTGTCGGTGGGGCTCGTATTCGCCGCCGAATTGGGCCGGCTGGCCGGGCGTCTCGACGACGCCACCGCCGATCGGCATCGCAGCATCCTGGAAAGTGTCGGGCTGCCCACCACCTACGATCCCGACGCACTCCCCCAGTTGCTGGAGAGCATGCAAACCGATAAGAAGACGCGATCCGGCGTGCTCCGGTTCGTGGTGCTCGACGGACTGGCCAAACCGGGCCGCCTCGAAGGCCCCGATCCGGCCCTGCTCGCCGCCGCGTACTCCGCGGTGGCGGGCGCCGGATCCGTCGGCGGCGCCGTACTGCTCTGATCTCCGCGCCGGCGCGGCCCCGATCGGGGTCGCGCCGCGGCCGGATCAGGCCGCCGAGCCCGCCGGAATCACGTCGGTATTCGCGGGCCGGCGCTGTTGCTTCTTGGCCAGCCGGCGGCCCACACCGACCCCGATCAACGCGGGAACGAAGATCAGCAGCACGATGAACGCCGAGGCCGCGGTCGCCTCGAAGAGCAGCCCGGCGTCACCGAGATCGACGCCCGGGACGAAGTCCAGGACCCAGGACACCAGGCCGCAGAAGATACCGCCGGCCACTCCGGCCTGCAGCCATCGAATGGTCAGGTCGGCGCCGTGTTCGGGGTTCGCGTAGAGGCGGCGGTCGGCACGGCCGTCGTGCAGGCCCCAGGCCACGGCCGCCCCGATCAGGATCACCAGGCACAGCAGCCGAAGCCATACACCGTAGGTGGGG
Source organism: Nocardia sp. NPDC003345 (assembly GCF_053589395.1). Taxonomy (NCBI): domain Bacteria; kingdom Bacillati; phylum Actinomycetota; class Actinomycetes; order Mycobacteriales; family Nocardiaceae; genus Nocardia; species Nocardia sp. NPDC003345. Next base: position 4,512 of record NZ_JBSFRU010000060.1, on the reverse strand, counting down.
ATGAAGCCCATCGCGAACCCGAGCAGTACTCGCAACACGACGGCCAGGCCTCCGAGCGCCAATGCCCGCAACAACCACGCAGTCATGCAGATCACCATAACGCCCCGCGGCCCGAGCTAGAACCCGTTGCAGAATATCGCCGGCTCCGGCAGCCCGTCAGCGCAACGCGGCAGCCATCTCCGCACGCGGCGCGGACCGGCCGGTGAACTGTTCGACCTGCCCGTATGCCTGTTCGAGCAGCATCTGCAGGCCGGACACCACGGTATGTCCCGCCGCGGCCACGGCCTGCGCCAGCGGGGTGGGCCAGGGATTGTAGAGCGCGTCGAGTACCACCGGCGCGTGCGCGACCGATCCGGCCACCGCGGCCGCGGCCTGATACGGCACGGTACTCACGACCGCCCCCGCCGCGGCGCATCGCCGCGGCAGATCGGGGGAATCGAAGCCGATCACGTCGGCGTCCGCGCCCAGCTGCTCGGCCAGCATCCGGGCCCCGGCCGCGCGCCCGGCATCCCGCGCCACGACGGTGATCTCCCGGGCGCCCAGACCGGTCAGCGCCAGCAGGGCGGGCCGGGCGGTACCACCGGCCCCGAGGACCACCGCCCGCGACAGCCGCGTCACCCCACCGCCGCGCAACGCGCCGAGCACACCGTCCACATCCGTACAGTCCGCGCGCCAGCCGGTCGCGGTCCGGACCAGCGTATTGGCGGACCCGACCAGTACGGCCCGTTCGGTGCGCTCGTCCGCGTACGCCAGTGCGGCCTCCTTGCCGGGCATGGTCACCGAGAGACCGACCCATTCCGGGCCCATCTCGTTCACCAGGCCCGGCAGCCGCTCGGCGGTGCATTCGATGCGCTCGTAGGTCCAGTCCAGCCCGAGCGCGCGGTAGGCGGCCAGATGCAGCAGCGGCGATTTCGAATGGGCGATAGGACTGCCCAGCACCGCCGCGCGGCGCGGTCCCGGAGCGGCCGTCGCCGGATCAGCGGCCACTGTCGAGGATCCCGCTCTCCATGGCCAGGTCGATGTTCTGCAGATGCTCGCTGTAGCTCTGGGTGAACAACGTGGTGCCCTCTTTGTCGACGGTGACGAAGTAGAGCCAGTTACCGGGCTCGGGCGTCTCCATCGCCTCCATCGCCGCCAGCGACGGCGACGAGATCGGCGTCGCGGGCAGTCCGGCCATCGCGTAGGTGTTCCACGGGGTGGTCTGGGCGCGATCGGCGTCGGTGGTGGCGACCTCGGTCTTGTCCAGCGCGTAGTTGACCGTCGAATCGAATTGCAGCGGCTGGCCCACCTCGAGCCGGTTCACGATCACCCGGGCGACCTTGCTCATATCCTGCGGCAGGGCCTCCCGTTCGACCAGGGAGGCGCCGATCAGGGTCTGGTACGGACTGAGACCGTTGGTTTTGCCGGATTCGAGCAACCCGGTGGCCTCGTAGCTGCGGGCACTGTCGGTCACCAGCTGGCGCAGGATATCCGCGGCGGAACCGCTCGGATCGAAATCGAGGCTGCCTGCGGCGATCAGTCCTTCGAGCTGGCGGCGCCGATCCGGAACCTGCCGGACCGCCTCCACCGCCCATTCGGGCACACCGAGCGCGGCCAGGTCGGGATTGGCCCCCGCTTCCTCGAGTTGCTGGTAGGTGACACAACGGCGTTCGGGCTCGGCGCCCACACAGCTGGCGGCCGCGATCTTGGTGTAGATCCCCTCCTTGCGGGCGCCGGTGTTCACATCGTGCTGATCGTGCAGCTGCCGGCCCTCGGAGATCACCACATTGCCGACCCGCGATCCGGGCGATACCAGCGCCGCGACCGCGTCGGCGGCCGGGCTGCGTTCGGGAACCGCGTAGTAGCCGGGTTGGACCGCGTTCATCCCCTCGCTCTGCACGGCTGCCTCGTAGAACGCGGCGGAACTGGCGACGACACCCGCGTCCGCCATCGTCTCGGCGATCTCGGTGGCGGTATCACCGGACTGCACCTGCACCACCACCGGCGCACCACCGGGGCCCGCGAAATCCTCGGCCGGGGTATAGCGATTGACCAGTTTGTAGACACCGGCACCGAGAACCAGGACCACCAGCACCGCTGCGGCCACCCAGATCATCCGGCGCCGGCCGCCCTCCTGTTTCTTGGCCGCCCGGCGGGCGGCGGCCCGTCCCCCGCGCGGCGCGGTACGCGGGCGGGGCCGGGCCCGGCGGTGGCTGCGTGGCGCGGGTTCGGGCTCGTCGAGTTCGTCGTAGTCGTCGTCGAATTCCTCGTCGTCGAACTCCTCGTCGACGTAGCGCGGGATGACGGCGGTGTCGTCGTCCTCGTACGGGTCCCAGCCGGTATCCGGCTCCGCGAGCCCGTCCGGCTCGGCGGCGACCGGCGCCGGCGCCCGGCGCGATTGCGCCCAGGCCCGATCGTCACGGCGGTACTTCCGCTCGGCCTCACGCTCCCGGAATCGTGCCTCCGCCTGCGCCCATCGATCCGTCATTCATCGTCTCCGGACAACGCGGCCCGTGCCGCGTCCTCGGCCGACCTCATCATCGAACTCCGTTCGTCCAACCAGCTCTGCAGGATCGATACGGCGGCCGCCTGGTCGATCACCTGCCGCTGTCCGCGCGCTCGAACACCGCTGTCCCGCAGAGCGCGTGCAGCAGACACCGTAGTCAAACGTTCGTCGGAAAGACGGATCGGCACTTCGGGCAGCGCGTCGCGCAACCTTCCGGCGAACTCCGCCGCCATCGCCGCCGAGGTGCCCTTCTCGCCGCGCAGGGTCCGCGGCAGGCCGACGACGACCTCCACGACCTCGTATTCGTCCGCCAGAGCCGCGATCCGCGTGATATCCGTACCCGCCGCGGAAGCGGGCCCGGCGGGTTTGCCACCGTCACGCCCGGACGTGGATCCCGGCACCGCCGGACCGGCCGGGCCATTACCGCCCCGGGCGCCGCGCCGCGACCGGCCGGCCCGGTCGTCACGCGGCACGGTTTCCACCGGGGTGGCCAGGATCCCGTCCGGATCGCTCACCGCCACACCGATGCGGACGCTGCCCACATCGATACCGAGCCGCCGGCCCCGGCCGGGATCGCGGCGGGGATCGGGCCGGTCGACCGAGGGTCCGCCGCCGGACGCCGCCATCAGCCGGCGTGCGCGCCGATATGGCCGCGGACCGCCGCCAGACCCGCCTCGATACCCGACGGATCCGCACCGGCGCCCTGGGCCATCTCCGGCTTACCGCCACCGCGGCCCGAGATACTCGGACCGAAGACGCCGACGAGTTCGCCGGCGGCGAAGCCCTTCTCCTGGGCCGGTTTGTTCACTGTCACCACGAAAGGCACCTTGCCCTCGTTATTTCCGAGCAACACCACGACGGCGGGAGTGCTGCCGAGCCGGCCCCGGATATCGGTGGCCAGCGTCCGCAGATCTCCGGCCGTCACACCCTCCGGCGCGGCCGCCGCGACCAGCAGCACCTCGCCGAGCCGTTCCGCGGCATCGGCGTAGGCGCCTGCCGAGGACAGCACCGCGGCGACCTTGGTCCGTTCGATTTCCTTCTCGGCCACCTTGAGCCGGTCCACCAATTGCTCGACACGTCCCGGCACCTCGTCCGAGGGCACCTTCAGCATGGACGCGACACCGGCGAGCAACGCGCGCTCCTTGGCCAGGTGCCGGTAGGAGTCCAGCCCCACGAACGCCTCCACGCGCCGCACCCCCGATCCGACCGAGGATTCGCCCAGCAGCGTGATCGGCCCGATCTGCGAGGAATGGCCCACATGGGTGCCGCCGCACAGTTCCATGGAGAAGGGCCCGCCCATCTCCACCACGCGCACCCGGTCGCCGTAGTTCTCGCCGAACAGGGCCAGCGCGCCCATCTCACGGGCCTTCGGCAGATCCGTGACGAAGGTGTTCACCGGGTAGTCGGCGCCCACACCGTCGTTGGAGATCGCTTCGATATCGGCCTTCTGCTGCTCGCTGAGCTGCCCCTGCCAGTTGAAGTCGAAGCGCAGATACCCGGGCTTGTTCATCGAACCGGCCTGCACCGCGTTGGGCCCGAGGACCTGACGCAGCGCGGCGTGCACCATATGGGTCCCGGAATGGCCCTGGGTGGCGCCCCGCCGCCAGGCGGGATCCACCTGGGCCAGCACCACATCGCCCTCGGTGATCTGCCCCTGGTCCACCGTGCACCGGTGCACCCAGAGCTTCTTGGCGATCTTCTGCACGTCGTTGACGGTCAGTTTGGTCCCCACCGCCGTAATGCTGCCACGATCGGCGATCTGGCCGCCGGATTCGGCGTACAGGGGGCTGCGGTCCAGGATGACCTCGATATCGGTACCGGCGACCGCGGTCGGTACCCGGACACCGTCGGCGATCAACGCCAGCACCTGCGCCTCGGAGGTGAGCTCGTCGAACCCGGTGAATTCGGTATCGCCGCGGTCGACCAGTTCCTTGTACACCGACAGGTCGGCGTGGGCATGCTTACGCGCGTGCGCGTCCTCCTTGGCGCGGCGGCGCTGCTCGGCCATCAGCGACCGGAAACCCGAT
>NZ_JBSFRU010000059.1:0-23302 GCF_053589395.1 Nocardia sp. NPDC003345 | reverse complement strand
AGATCAGGCCCATCTGGACGGCGCCGAGGGGGCTCTCCAGGTCGCGGTCGCCGGTGTAGCGTTCGTCGTTGAGCCAGACCGATTCCGGGCCCCAGTAGACGTCCTCGTCGGGCTCCCACAGGTCGGCGCGGCCGCCGGCGAAGCCGAAGGTTTCGAAGCCCATGGTCTCCAGCGCGACGTTGCCGGCGAAGATCATCAGGTCGGCCCAGGACAGTTTCTTGCCGTACTTCTTCTTGACCGGCCACAGCAGGCGGCGGGCCTTGTCCAGGTTGCCGTTGTCGGGCCAGCTGTTCAGCGGTGCGAAGCGCTGCATACCGCCACCGCCGCCGCCGCGGCCGTCGATGGTGCGGTAGGTGCCGGCGCTGTGCCAGGCCATCCGGATCATCAGGGGGCCGTAGTGCCCGAAGTCGGCGGGCCACCAGTCCTGCGAGGTGGTCAGGATCTCGGCGATATCCTTGCGGACCTCGCCCAGGTCGAGGGTCTTGAACGCGGCGGCGTAGTCGAAACCGGGTTCCATCGGGTCCGAGGCGGGTGCGTTCTTGCGCAGGATCTTGAGGTTGAGCTGGTTGGGCCACCAGTCACGGTTGCCGGCACCCGTGGTGGGGTGTTTGGCCGTGAACGGGCACTGGCCGGTGGAGGTCTCGGACACTGCTTTCCTTCCGGTTACATCGTCATTTCGGGCTGGGGTGTGGTGGAACAGGCGGGGCACAGGCCCCAGTAGATGACCTCGGCTTCCTCGATGGTGAAACCGTGGTCGTCGGAGGCGTCGAGGCAGGGGGCCGGGCCGGCGGCGCAATCGACATCGGCGATGACGCCGCAGGAGCGGCATACGAGGTGGTGGTGGTTGTCGGCGACGCGGGTCTCGTAGCGGGCGACCGAACCGGTGGGCTGGATACGGCGCAGCAGGCCCGCGGTGGTCAGGGCGCGCAGTACGTCGTAGACGGCCTGGTGGGAGACGGCGCCCAGGGTTTCGCGGACCCGGCCGATGATGGTGTCGGTATCCGAATGCGGGTTGTCGTGCACCGCGCCCAGTACCGCCAGCCGCGGCGCGGTCACACGCAGCGCGGCATCACGCAGCATGTTCTCGAACTCCGCGGTCGTGGTCACGGGACGCAGCTTACCTATTTTCTGGAATCAATCAAGTCTCGGTCTGTTTCCAGAAAAGCCGCGGGATAGGTGGTGCGGAGGTAGGATCGCCCGCCGTCCGCGGCCGGGATCGAACCCGCTCCCGGGAGGGCAGGATAGTGCTTCACGCGACTTGCCGCCCGGTGAGCGCCGGACCGGCACGCCACTGCCGTGGGCCCGGCCCGTGGAGCCGCCGCCTCGCCGATGCCGCCCACCGGATCCAGGTCCGTGCCGGTGCCTCCGGCCCGCCGGGGAGGCGGGCGGAGGCGCCGGCGGCGGGGCGAACAGGAAATCCTGCGGATCGCCGCGAATCATCGCCGGTGATCGATCTTTCCACCTGTGGAATACGGTGCCGCGAAGTGCTGTTCGATACCGTTGTGACGTCCTGGAACGTGTATCGAGAATGCCCGTTGCGGAGCCGGATCGACCTCGTTTACGATTGCCTTCTCAAGCCGGTCGGAGAGCGCGAATGAATACGCTCGGACGACTGCCGATCCGATTGCCGAAACGGCTGATCGGCACAACAGGAGGATCCTTCCGATTGTCGGGGTTGTGGAGGATCCGCGGTAATAATTCTGCGACGCTGCTGTCGCAGAATTGTGCTGGAACGAACTGCGAATAGGGTAAGCCACTTCCAGAAGGCGATCGGTGCTGCCGATGAATTCAGACGATGTTCGCTACCTGCTCGCCGAACCCGACTCGGGCCACGCCCGCCCCGGCCGCTACGCCGTATCCGGTATCCCTCCGGAGTTGCAGATCCGTGCCGTACCTGCGGCTCATTCGTTCCCTCGCCGGGGTATGCGTCGTAAACGTGGTCGTCACTAGCCCCGTCGGGCAACTCGTGGACGGACGCGGCCGGAGCCGTGCTCATGATCTTCCGTCACCGCGCGGTCTCGGCCGGGCGCGTGCCCTCGAATTATTTCCCGGTATTTCCGCGTAAAGGCGGAGTTTGTGTGAGACGAAATCGAAATATTTGTCATTGCCGACGCCCGGTGCTAACTCTGTGAGTATTGACGGTCCGGGCGACAACCCTGCAATTCGGGGGCCGTCGGAGCATCGGTGACGGCGTCGGGAATTACGAAATCAATGGAGGCCAGGTGACCCAGTCCAAGAGCAACTCCGACACCGGTATTCCGCAGTCGAGTTCACAGTGGAATCGCCCCTCCGGATTCTCCGTTCCGGCAGCACCGGGTAACAGTTCGGCCGCGGAACGCATCAATGGAAACATTGTTCCCGAACTGCGGGCGCCGGATGCCTTCCCACTGACCGCGGCACAACGCGGAATCTGGTTCGCCCAGCACCTCGCGGGCGCGTCACCGATTTCCGTCGCGCAGTACGTCGAAATCATCGGTGAATTGAAGCCGGAAGTGCTCGCCGAGGCGTGTGAAACGGCCGACCGGGAATTCGGCGCCGGCTACATGCGATTGGTCGAGGTCGACGGCGAACCACGCCAGTTCATCGACCCCGCCCACGGCTCGCCGGTGTCGATCGTCGATCTCACCCGCGACGACGACCCGGTGGCGACCGCCCACCGGATGATGGTCGAGGACTATTCGGCCCCGCTCGACCTGCTCGAAGACCATCTGATGGCCAGCTCGATCTTCCAGGTCGGCACCGATCACTACCTGTGGTACCAGCGAGCGCACCACATCGCGCTGGACGGATTCGCCGCGGTAACGATGCTGCACCGGATAACCGAGCTGTACAACTGTTGGGTAAACGGTGAGGAAGCGCCACCGGCGACGGCGAAACATGTGCGCGATATCGTCGACCAGGACGTGGCCTATCGCGATTCGGAACGGTTCACCAACGATCGCCACCACTGGACCGAACATCTGGCCGGCGCGCCGCCGGTGGTGAGTCTCGCCGGACGGGTCGCGGAACCCACCATCCATCCCACGCTGACCAGCGCCTCGCTCCCCGAGGACACCGCCCGGTTGCTCGACGAGGTGGTGCTGGCGCGCGGCACCAGCGTCACCCCCATCATCGTCGCGGCGTTCGCCGCCTATCTGGCCCGGATGACCGACAGCGACGAAGTACTGCTGAGCCTGCCGGTCTCGGGCCGGCATTCCGCGGTGCTGCGCCGCTCGGGCGGCATGGTCGCCAATGTGGTGCCGCTGCGGGTGCCGGTGGCCTCGCGCACCGTGGGCGAACTGGTCGACGCGGCCCAGGGCGAGCTGACCAGCGCGCTGCGCCGGCAGCGGTACCGCCAGGAGGACATCTTCCACGATATGGGGATCGCCCGCGACGAGGCGGCCTCGTTCGGTCCGGCGGTCAACCTCATGATGGTCGAGAACGAGGTCGTTTTCGGCGACACCACCGGACGGCTGCACGTGCTGACCTCCGGGCCCACCGCCGACCTGTTCGTCAACATCTATCCCGGTGCGGGCCGGGAGAGCACCCATATCGACTTCCAGGGCAATCCGAACGTCTACACGCGGGAGGAACTGCGGGGGCACCATCGGCGGTTCCTGATGTTCCTGCGTGAATTCCTCGCCGCCGGACCGGATCACCCGGTGCACGGTCTGGCGCTGCTGGCCGCGGGCGAACGTGCCGAACTGCTGCCGGTGCGCGGCCCGCGCGGGGGCGGGACGCGGCTGCTGCCGGATATCCTCGCCGACAGCGCACGCCGGTATCGCGACGCAGTCGCGATCTCGGAGGCCGGGCGGACGGTGACCTACGGCGAACTGGACCGCAGGTCCTCACGTCTGGCCCGGCAGCTGATCGCCCTGGGCTGCGGCCCCGATACCGCGGTGGCGATACTGCTGCGGCGTTCGGCCGAATCCATCACCGCCGGCTGGGCGGTCGCCAAGAGCGGCGCCGCGATCGTGCAGGTGGACCCCGAATATCCGCCGAAGCGTATCGAGCACATGATCTCCGACAGCGGCGCCACGGTGGTGATCACTGTCGGCGATCACCGCGACAGCCTGCCCGGCACGGTGCATCAGGTGGTGCTCGACGATCCCGCGACCCCGCGCGGTGACGAGGACGCCCCCGACGGGCCTGTCACCGACGAGGAGCGCGTCCGCCCGCTGCGCCCCGCCAACCTCGCCTATATGACCTACACCTCGGGCTCCACGGGGCTGCCCAAGGGAGTGCAGGTCACGCACGGCGGTCTCGCGAATCTGATCGCCGACCGCACCGAAACCTACGGCGTCGACGCGACCTCGCGGGTGTCCTACGCCCTGTCGCCGAGTTTCGACGCCTCCCTGGAACAGTTCCTGACCTGCTTCGCGAACGGGTCCACGCTGGTGATCGTGCCGCCCGGGGTGATCGGCGGCGAACGGCTCACCCGGTTGCTCGAAGGCGAGCACGTCACCCATCTGACGCTGACCCCGGCGATGCTGTCGACCGTGGATCCGGAACCGCTGAGCGATCTGCGGGTGGTGGTGGTCGGTGGTGACGTCTGCCCGCCGCATGTGATCGAACGCTGGACCCGCGACTGGACGATGTACAACGAATACGGGCCCACCGAGACCACTGTCACCGCCTCCGGCGCGCCCATCCGCGTCGGCCGCGAGCTGACCGTCGGCGGACCCATCACGGGCGTTTCGGCGATGGTGCTGGACCGCACCCTGCAACCGGTACCGAAGGGTACGGCCGGGGAACTGTATCTGGCCGGTCCCGGGCTGGCGCGCGGCTACAGTCACCGGGTCGGTGAGACCACGGCGCGGTTCGTGGCCGACCCCTACGGCGACCCGGGTGAGCGTATGTACCGCACCGGGGATATCGCGCGCTGGACCGGCGACGAGGGCGCGATGATGCTGGAGTTGCTGGGCCGCACCGATTTCCAGGTGAAGATCCGCGGCTACCGCATCGAACCGGGTGAGATCGACGCGGCGCTGACCGGCCACGAGGATATCGACCTGTCGGTCACGGTCCCGGTGCGCAACAACGCGGGAGCGACGGTGCTGGCCTCCTACGTCGTACCGGTGGCCGGGCGGGTACTCGACCCGGCCGGGGTACAGCGCTTCGCCCGCGAAACCCTGCCCCCGCATATGGTTCCGGCGGTCATCGTGGCGCTGGAGAGCCTGCCGGTGAACGCCTTCGGCAAACTGGATCGCGCCGCCCTGCCCGAACCGGTTTTCGGTGCGACCTCGACCGGACGCGCCCCGGCGACCCCCGCGGAGCATGTGGTGGCGGGCCTGTTCGCCGATGTGCTCGGAGTGCCCGATATCGGCGCCGACGACAGCTTCTTCGCGCTCGGCGGCGACAGCATCCTGTCCATTCAGCTGGTGGCGCGCGCGAAGGCCGCCGGGCTGGCGTTCTCCACCCAGGAGGTGTTCGAGTACAAGACGGTGGCGGGACTGGCCGCGGTCGCGACGGAGGCCACCGACACCCCGCAGCTGATCGAACCGGACGGTGGCGGTATCGGCCCGATGCCGCTGTCGCCGATCGTGTACGCCATGCTCGATCGCGGGCATTTCGACCGCTTCGCGCAGGCCACCCTGGTCGAACTGCCCGACGGTGTGCGGCGCCCGGACCTGGTCCGCGCCCTGCAGGCCGTGATCGACCGCCACGATATGTTGCGCGCGATACTGCGGGACCCGGTGCACGGCAATATCGAAGCCCGGGAACCGGGCACCTGCGATGCCGATGCCGTGTTGACCGAGGTGCGGCTGCACCGGCGCGACCCCGGTGAGGTCGACGCCTACCTGCAAGCGGCCGCGGACCGGCTGAACCCCCGTGAGGGGGCGCTGGTGCAGTTCGTCCTCATGCGCGGACCGGCCGGTACCGGACCCGATCTGCTGTGGCTGGTGGTACATCACCTCGCGGTGGACGCGGTGTCGTGGCGGATTCTGCTCACCGACCTCGCGCAGGCGTGGACCCGGATCGTCGAGGGCGCCGAGCCCGCGTTCGGTGCGCCGACCACCTCGTTCCGGCGCTGGGTGCAGGGGCTGGCGGAGGAGGCGGCCGGTCGGCGGGCCCCGGAACTGGATCTGTGGAAGGACATGGTCGGGCCGGGTGAACAGCTGCTGGGTTCGCGGCGGCTGGACCCCGAACGCGATGTCGCGGCCACCGCGGGCCGGGTCGAGACCCGGATCCCGGCCGATATCACCGAAGCGGTACTCACCACAGTTCCCGCCCGGTTCCACGGCAGCCCCAACGACCCGCTACTTGCGGCGCTGGTGCTGGCGCTGGGCGAGTGGCGGCGTCGGCGCGGTATGGCCGATTCCGCGGAACTCGTCGCGCTGGAGGGGCACGGCCGCGAAGAGCAGGCGGTACCGGGCGCCGACCTGAGCGGCACCGTGGGCTGGTTCACCAACCGGTTCCCGATCCGGCTCGCGTTGCCCGGCGTCGACCCGGCCGACGCGTTCGCCGGCGGCGCCGCCGCGGGTCTGGCGATCAAACAGGTGAAGGAGCAGCTGCGCGCGGTGCCCGACAACGGTATCGGCTACGAGATGCTGCGCCGGCTCGATCCGCTGGGCAGTGCCGAACTCGGCGGTGCACCGGACCCCCAGATCAGTTTCAACTATCTGGGGCGGGTGGGTGTCCACGAACATTCGGGGGCGTGGACACCCACCCGTGACTTCGCGTCGCTGACCTCGACCAGTGACCCGCGGATGGCGTTGCCCGCGGTCCTCGATATCAACGCGATCGCCGAACAGGGCCCTGGCGGACTGGAACTCGGCGCGACCTTCGAGTTCGCGGCGCAGGTGCTCAGCGCCGCCGAGGTGGAGGAACTGGCCGAACTGTGGGTGCGGGCGCTGCGTGGTTTCGCCGGGCATATCCGGTCGGAATCCGCCGGCGGTTTCACCCCCTCGGATTTCCCGCTCGTCACGGTTTCGCAGGACGATATCGACCACTGGTTGCGGGACCACCCCACCCTCACCGATGTGTGGCCGCTGACCGCCCTGCAGTCCGGGCTGCTGTTCCACGCCATCTACGACGACAGCGACGACGGCTATATCGTGCAGGCGACGCTGACGTTGGCCGGCGAGATGGACGCGGACCGGATGCGGCGCGCCGCGCAAACGTTGATCGACCGGCACGACAGCCTGCGGACCGCGTTCGTGGAGAGCCCCGACGGACCCCGCCAGATCGTCGACCAGCAGGTTCGGGTGGATTGGCAGACCGAGGACCTGTCCGGACTCGACGCCGGCGAGCGCGCGGACGCGTGGCAGCGCCTCGCGGCCGCGGCCGCCGCCCCGTTCGATCCCGCACGCCCGCCGCTGCTGCGCTTCCACCTGGTGCGCACCGGCGTCACCGAGCACCGGCTGCTGGTGACCAACCATCACATCGTGCTCGACGGCTGGTCGATGCCGCTGCTCGTCCACCAGCTGCTGGCGCTCTACACCGCCGGTGACCGGCCCGCCGATATCGCCGGTTCGCGCTCCTACCGCGACTACCTGCAGTGGCTGCACACCCAGGACCACGACGCCGCGCTCACCGCGTGGCGGCGGACGCTCGCCGGTATCGAGACCCCGACCCGGGTCACCGGTAGCCCCGACCGCGCGGTCTCCGCTCACAACGGAGACGTGGCACGCAATCTCGACGCCGCGGGCACCGCCGCGCTCCTGGCGTTGGGCCGCTCCCACGGCGTCACCGCCAATACCGCGATCCAGGTGGCGTGGGCGCTGCTGCTGACATCCCTGACCGGCCGGTCGGATGTGGTGTTCGGTAATACCGTCTCCCACCGTCCGCCGCAGATCGCCGGTGTCGATCAGATGATCGGGCTGTTCATCAACACCTTGCCGGTGCGGGTGCGGCTCGACCCGCACGAGACGGTCGCCGGGCTGCTGGAACGGGTGCAGTCCGAACAGGCCGCCATGCTCGATCACCGCCATATCGGGCTGGCGGAACTGCAGCGCGCCACCGGTATCGCGGATATGTTCGACACGGTCACGGTGCTGGAGTCCTATCCGCTGGACCGGGCACTGCTGGCCCGCGACCTCACCGACGCCGGATTGCGGCTGGTCGATCTCGACGCTCAGGACGCCACCCCTTATCCGCTGAGTCTGCAGGTGAGCCCGCCGAAAGCGGACCGTGACGCGGTCTCCGACACCGGGGACGCCGCCACCCACACGGTGACCCTGCGCTACGCCACCGACCGGTTCGACGACGCGCAGGCCCACAGCCTGCTCGACCGTTTCGAACTGATCCTTACCCAGATCGTCACCGACCCGTCGCTGCGGGTCGCGGCCGTCACCGCGTCGGAGACGCCGGAGCACCGCGTGCCCGCGCCGTCCACCCGCCCGGAACTGACCCTGCGCGAGATCCTCACGCGCACCGCGCAGGCCCACCCGGACGCGGTGGCCGTCCGTTCCGGCGATCTGCGCCTGACCTACCGTGAACTGGACGACCGCGCCGACCGGGTCGCGGGCGTGCTCACCGCGCGCGGTGCCCGTCCCGAAACGTTCGTCGCGGTCGCGGTCCCGCGGTCGGCGGAACTGGCCGTGGCGATCTGGGCGGTCGCGAAAACCGGGGCCGCGTTCGTCCTCATGGATCCGGCCAACCCGGCCGACCGGCTCGCCGAACTGCTGGCCGACTCCCACAGCCGCCTGGGTGTGACGGTCGAGGCCGTCGCCTCGCGGCTGCCCGGCAGCGTCGACTGGCTACGGATAGACGGCGATACCGGGCCGCCCCCCGCCGGTGCCGGCGCGGCTCTTCCGCTGCGGACCGGCAACGCCGCCTACGTCATCTACACATCCGGGTCCACCGGTAAACCGAAGGCCGTGCACATCGCCGCGCACGGCCTGGCCGGGCTCGTCGCCGCCCAAGCGGCCGCTTTCGCCGCCGATACCGGTTCCCGGGTGCTGCAGGTCGCCTCACCCGGATTCGACGCCGCGGTCTCGGAACTGCTGCTGGCACACAGCGCCGGCGCCTGCCTGGTGGTGTCGCCGCCGGAGGTGTACGGCGGCGCCGACCTCGAAGAGCTGCTGCGCGCCGAAGCGGTCACGCACGCGATCATCACCCCCTCGGTGCTGAACACGATGGACCCGCAGCGGTTACCCGAACTGCGGACCGTGGCCGTGGTCGGCGAGGCCACCGGCCCGGACACGGTGCAGCGGTGGGCGCCCGGGCGGCGGCTGATGAACCACTACGGACCCACCGAGACCACCGTCTGGGCCACGGGATCCGACGCGCTGCGCCCCGGTGAACCCGTCACCATCGGCGGGCCCATCGCCGGGGTCACGGCGACCGTTCTCGATATGTGGCTGCGCCCGGTACCGGCCGGGGTCGCCGGCGAACTGTATATCGGCGGGCCCGGCCTGGCCCGCGGCTACTACGACCGGCCCGCCGTCACCGCGTCCCGGTTCGTGGCCGACCCGCACTCCGCCCGTGGTGAACGGCTGTACCGCACCGGCGATTCGGTGCGCTGGATCCCGGGCGCCGACGGGCCGGAACTGGAATACCTGGGTCGCGGCGATCAGCAGGTCAAGATTCACGGCCTGCGGATCGAGCCGGGGGAGATCGATGCCCGGATGGCGCGCTACCCGGCGGTGTCGCGGGTGGCGACCGTCGCGCAGCGCGGCCCGGCCGGGGAACCGGTGCTGGTGTCCTATGTGGTGCCGGCGCCCGGTTCGGCACTGGATGTCACGGCTCTGCACGACGAACTCGCGGAGACGCTCCCGCACTACATGAATCCCGCCGCGATCGTCGAACTCGACGAGATGCCGCTCACTCCGGTCGGCAAAATCGACCTGAACGCGTTGCGGCAGCGCAGCTTCCGCGCCCGCGGCGCCGAGGGCCGGGCGCCGTCCACGCCCGCCGAGCAGCTCGTCGCCGATCTGTTCGCCGAGGTGCTGGGTCTGGACGCCGTCTCCGCCGACAGCAACTTCTTCGCTCTCGGCGGCGACAGCATCGTCTCGATGCGGCTGGTCGCCGCGGCCCGGGCCGCCGGGCTGGTGTTCACCCCGCGTGAGGTGTTCGAGGCGAAAACGGTGGCAGCGCTGGCCGCACTGGCCCGCACCGATACCGATACCGGGCACGAGAACTGGACCCGGCTGCCGGCGGCCCGCTCCGAGGGACGCTCGTTCCGTCCGTCGGATTTCCCGCTCGTCACCCTCACCCAGCCCGATATCGACCGGCTCGACCGCGACCATCGCACCCTCGCCGATGTCTGGCCGCTGTCGCCGATGCAGTCCGGAATCCACTTCCACTCGACCTACAATCCCGATGCCGGGGACAACTACACCGTGCAGACCGTGATCGGTTTCTCCGGGCCTCTCGACGGTGCACGTCTGCGCCGGGCCGCGCAGGCCCTCGTCGACCGGCACGACATCCTGCGCGCCGCCTTCGTCGAAACCGCCGCCGGGCCCTGCCAGATCGTGGCCGGTCACGTCGAGGCCCGGTTCCGGGAGATCGAGCTGCCCGCCGACGGCGCCACCCCGGCCGCGGCGGCCCGGATCGCCGCCGCGGATGCGGCGACGGCGTTCGACCTGTCCGAGCCGTCGCTGATCCGGTTCACGCTGCTGCGGGTGGAACCGGGTGTCCATCAACTGTTCGTCACCAACCACCATGTGATCCTGGACGGCTGGTCGATGCCGCTGCTCATGCGGGAACTGCTCGAATTCTACGGCGCACCCGAACTGATCGGCCTCGCCGAACCGGCCCCCTCCTACCGCGACTATCTGGCCTGGCTGGGCCGCCAGGACCATACGGCCTCCACCGAGGCGTGGGCGCGGGAGTACGCGGACGTGGACGCCCCCACCCGCGTCACCCGCGGTGGCGGGGTCCCCGGTAGCGCCACCGCCGGGGAAGTCCGCGCCGAACTGCCGCCGGACCGCTTCGGGGTACTGTCCCGGATCGCGGCGGACGCCGCGGTCACCGTGAACACGACCGTCGCGGCGGCCTGGGCGCTGAATCTGCGTGTCCTGACCGGCGATACCGATATCGTCTTCGGTTCCGCGGTCTCGGGCCGGCCGCCGGAACTGCCGGCGGTGGACCGCACCCTCGGCATGTTCCTGAACACGATCCCGGTGCGGGTCCGGCTCGATCCCGCCGAGTCGATACGGCAGCTGCTGGTCCGGATCCAGGCACAGCAGGCCCGCATGCTGGACCACCACTATGTCGGCCTGCCCGATATCCACCGCGCGGCCGGGGTCGCCGAACTGTTCGACACCGCCGTCGCCTACCAGTCGTTCCCCGTGGACCGCCCGGCCCTGCAGCGCCTCGTCGACTCCGCCGGCCTGCATGTCGACGAGATCACCGGCGTCGACGCCACCCCCTACCCGCTGAGCCTGGTGGTGGCGCCCCGCCATGCCGAGACCGACGGCGCGCCGGGCCTGCAGATCACCCTGCGCTACCTGGAGGACGAATTCGATGCCGTGCGGGCCCGCCGCATCCTCGACCGTTTCGTCGAACTGCTGTACCGGATGACGTGGAATCCGGCCGTACGGCTGGGTGAACTCGCCCTCAGCGACGAACCGGGACCGTCCCGCCCCGTCACCGGGCCCGCGCCCGCGAGCCTCGCCGAGATCCTCACGGCCACCGCGGCGGCGGCCGCACCCGAGGCGATCGCCGTCGAATACGGCGATACCGTGCTCGGCTACCGGGAACTGGACGAATGGTCCAACCGGCTCGCCCGGGAACTGCTGCGGCACACCGGCGGCGCCGCGACCGTGATCGCCGCCGCGCTGCCGCGCTCGGTCGAGGCGGTCGTCACCGTCTGGGCCGCCGCGAAGGCCGGTGCCGCGTTCGTGCCGGTGGACCCGAACCTGCCGGCCGAACGGATCGAATTCCTGCTGGCGGATTCCGGTGCCCTGCTCGGGATCACCGATACCGCCTCGCGGTCCCGGATGCCCGGGGAGGTCGACTGGCTGGTCCTCGACGACCCGCGGACCCGCCGCGCCCTCGACGAGTACTCCGCCGCGCCCGTCGGCGACGCCGAACGCGGCGGCCCGATCCGGCTCGACCGGGCCGCCTACCTGATCTACACCTCCGGTTCCACCGGCACACCCAAGGGCGTGGTGGTCGGCCATCGCGGTCTGGCCGATCTGGTGGCGGCGCAACGCCGGGTTCTCGACCTCGACCCGGAATCGATCGTGCTGCAGGTGGCCTCGCCCAGCTTCGACGCCTCGATCTTCGAACTGCTCATGGCGCACGGCTGCGGCGGCCGCCTCGTCATCTCGCCGCCGGACACCTACGGCGGCCAGGACCTGGCCGCCCTGATACGGCGCAGCCGGGTCTCCCACATCATCATCACGCCTTCCGCGCTGGCGACCGTCCCCGAGGAAGGGCTCGGCACCCTGCGGGTACTGGCCACCGCCGGTGAGCCGGTCGGTCCGGAGATCGTGGAACGGTGGGCACCCGGACGCACCATGGTGAACCTGTACGGGCCCACCGAATGCACCATCTGGGCCACCGTCGGCGGGCCGATGACCCCCGGGGCGCCCATCACCATCGGCGTCCCCGCCGGGCCCGTCGCGGCCGTCGTCCTCGACACCTGGCTGCGGCCGGTGCCCGCGGGGGTGGCCGGTGAGCTGTACCTGTTCGGCGGCGGCCTCGCCGAAGGCTATACCGGCCGCGGTGGACTGACCGCCGCACGGTTCGTGGCCTGCCCCTTCGGCGCGCCGGGAGCCCGCATGTACCGGACCGGCGATGTGGTGCGCCGGAACTCCGAAGGCGATCTCGAATTCGTGGGCCGCAACGACTTCCAGGTGAAGGTCCGCGGTACCCGCATCGAACTCGGTGAGATCGACGCGGTGCTGGCCGCCCGCGACGAGGTGGCGTTCGCGGTCACGGTGCCGCGCGGCAGCGAAGGACGCCCGGCGATGCTGGTGTCCTATGTGGTGCCCGCCCCCGGCGCGGACCTGTCCGGTGAGGAACTGAGCGCGACGCTGGCCGAGGCGCTGCCCACCTATATGGTGCCCGCCGCGGTGATGCTGCTCGACGACATCCCGCTCACCGCGACCGGCAAACTGGACCGGGACCGGCTGCCCGACCCGGTTTTCGCCGCCCGCGAGTTCAAGGCCCCCTCGTCGTGGGTGGAGGAACTGGTCGCCGAAGCCTTCGAGCAGGTACTCGGCGTCGACCGGGTGGGCGCCGAGGACGATTTCTTCGCCCTGGGCGGCGATTCGCTGACCGCGTCGCTGGTGGTGGCCCGGGTCGGCGCGGCCCTCGATATCCGGGTGCCGGTCCGGGCGGTGTTCGAATCGCCCACGGTCGCGCAACTCGCCGACCAAATCGGCTCCCTCACCACCGGCGGCCGGGTGCCGCTCACCGCGGGCGCCCGCCCCGACCCGGTGCCGCTGTCGCTGGCCCAGCAGCGGATGTGGTTCCTCAACCGGTTCGAACCGGGATCGGCGGCCTACAACATCCCGGTCATGCTGCGGCTGTCCGGCCGGCTGGACACCGCCGCCCTCGCCGCCGCGCTGGAAGACGTCATCGCCCGGCACGAAGTGCTGCGCACCGTCTATCCCGAAACCGGTGGCGAACCCCGCCAACAGGTGCTCGACGAACCCCGGATGCCGGTGGAACCGGTCCCGGTGACCGCCCACGACGCCCCGGAAGTGGTCTCCGGATTCGTCCGCCGCGGATTCGACGTCACCGAGCAGGTGCCGATGCGATTCGGGCTGTTCGATATCGGCCCCGGCGCCGGCGAGGACACGGGACACTATCTGCTGGTGCTGGTGGTGCACCATATCGCCGGTGACGGACAGTCGATGGGTCCGCTGGCACGCGATGTCATGGTGGCCTACGCCGCCCGCGTGGCCGGGCAGGCACCGGCCTGGGAACCGCTCGCGGTGCAGTACGCGGATTTCGCGTTGTGGCAGCGCCGGATGCTCGGCGCGGCAGACGATCCGGGCTCGCTGATGTCGGCGCAGCTGGATTTCTGGCGGTCCACCCTGGCCGGCGCCCCCGACCGGCTGGATCTGCCCGCCGACCGGCCGCGCCCGGCCGTGGCCTCACTGGCGGGCGGGCGGGTCCCGGTCCAGATCGGCGCCGGCCTGCACCGGCGGCTGCAGGATGTGGCCCGGTCTCGCGGCTCGTCGCTGTTCATGGTGTTGCACGCGGCGCTGGCGGCGCTGCTGGGGCGGTTGAGCGGTAGCGACGATATCGTCGTCGGCACTCCGGTCGCGGGCCGCGGCGAACCCGGCCTCGACGATCTGGTCGGCATGTTCGTCAACACGCTGGCCCTGCGCACCTCCGTGGATCCCGCCGAACCCTTCGCGGATCTGCTGGCCCGCACCCGGGAAACCGATCTGCAGGCGTTCGAGCACGCGGACGTACCGTTCGAACGGGTCGTCGAGGAACTCAACCCCGAACGCTCCGCGGCCCAGCACCCGCTGTTCCAGGTGGCGCTGGCATTCCAGAACCTGGCCGCCGTGGATGTGGTGCTGCCCGATGTGGTGGTCTCGCGCGCCGATGTCGACACCGGTATGTCCCAGTTCGATCTGCAACTCGTCGTCTCCGACACCTACGGTGACACCGGCGCGCCACAGGGCCTGTCCGGCACCATGATGTATGCCACCGATCTGTTCGACGAGGCGACCGCCGCCGGGTTCATCCAGCGCCTCGTCCGGATCCTGGAAACCGTCGCCGACGATCCGGGCGTCGCGATCGGCGATATCGACTGGCTCGACGCCTGCGAACGGTCCTCGCTGACCTCCCGGGTCGGCACACCCGTGGCCGCGCGGCCCGAACTGCTGCCCGATGTCTTCGCGGCCGCCGTGCGCGCGAACCGGGACGGTCACGCCGTGGTCGCCGGCCGCACCACACTCACCTACGCCGAACTCGACGCCCGCTCCAACCGGCTGGCACGGCTGCTGATCGAGCACGGCGCCGGCCCGGAGACCCCGGTGCTGATGGCCGCCACCCGATCGGCGGAATCGGTACTGGGCTGGTGGGCGATCGTGAAGGCGGGCGCGGTGTATGTGCCGGTCGATCCGCGCTACCCCGGAACCCGGATCGCGCAGATGGTCACCGACTCCGGCGCGGCACTCGGTGTCACCGTCACGGCGGCGCGGGCCGAGATGCCCGATACCGTGAACTGGCTGACCCTCGACGACCCGGATACCGAACGACAGGTCGCCGCGCTGCCCGACGGACCCGTCACCGACCGGGACCGGGTGCGGCCACTGCGGATCACCAACACCGCGTACATCATCTTCACCTCCGGATCCACCGGCATACCGAAGGGTGTGGCGGTCACCCACGCCGGAGTCGCCGGGTTCCTCGCCGCCCAGCGCACCGGCACCACTCTCGGACGTGCCTCCCGGGTCCTGCATTTCGCCTCGCCCTCGTTCGACGCGTCCCTGCTGGAGATCTTCATGGCGATCGGCCGCGCCGCCACCCTGGTCATCGCCCCGGCCCGCATGTACGGCGGCGGTGAACTCGCCGAGTTCCTGCACACCCGGCGCATCACCCACGCCTTCGTCACCCCCGCCGCGCTCGCCTCGGTGGACCCGGCCGGTCTCGACGACCTGCAACTGGTGATGTCGGGCGGTGACGAGGTCCCCGCGGATCTGATCAACCGATGGGCAGGCACCGACAGCGCCGGCGCCCGCCAGTTCCGGGTGCTCTACGGACCCACCGAGACCACCATCGTCGCCACCGGAACCGAACCGGTACAGCCCGGCGAGCGGCCCACCATCGGCACCTCGCTGCCCGGTATGCAGGCCCTGGTCCTGGACACCCGCCTGCATCCGGTACCCGTCGGTGTCGCCGGCGAACTGTATCTCGCCGGCCCGGCCCTGGCCCGCGGCTATCTCAACCGCCCGCACACCACCGCGGAACGCTTCGTGGCCGCCCCCTTCGGCCGGCCCGGCCGCCGCCTGTACCGCACCGGCGACGTGGTGCGCTGGAACTCCCGAGGCAACCTCGAATTCGTGGGCCGCAACGATTTCCAGGTGAAGGTCCGCGGCTTCCGGGTCGAACTCGGCGAGATCGACGCCCGCCTCGGCGCCCGCGCGGACGTCTCCTTCGCCGTCACGGTGCCGCTGCGCGACGACGCGGGCGGAGCCGTGAAGCTGGTGTCCTACGTCGTACCCGCACCCGGCACCGACCCCACCCCCGAGGACCTCACCACCGCCCTCGCCGCGGAGGTCCCGTCCTATATGGTGCCGGCCGCGGTGATGCTGCTCGACGCGGTACCACTGTCACCCAACGGCAAACTCGACCGCCGCGCCCTGCCCGAACCGGTTTTCCAGGCCCGCCCGTTCCGCGCGCCGTCCTCCCCGGTGGAGGAGGTCGTCGCCGGAGTGTTCACCGATGTCCTCGGCCTCACCTCCGCGGTCGGCGCCGACGACGACTTCTTCGAACTCGGCGGCAACAGCCTGGTCGCGACCAGGGTCGCCGCCCGGATCGGCGCCGCCCTCGATGTCTCCGTGCCGGTGGCGATGATCTTCGAGGCACCGACCGTGGCGCGGCTGGCCGCGCGCGTGGAATCCCACGCCGACACCGGCCGCATCGCCCTGACCGGACTGGCCCGCCCCGGCACCATTCCGCTGTCCTACGCCCAGCAGCGCATGTGGTTCCTCAACCGGTTCGAACCCGACTCCGCCGCGTTCAGCATCCCCATCGTCATCCGGCTGTCCGGTGCCCTGGATCTCGACGCTCTGCACGCGGCGCTCGACGATCTGGTGACCCGCCACGAAGTACTGCGCACCGTGTACCCGCAGCGCGACGGCGAACCCGTGCAGCACGTCCTGCCCGGATCCGAATCGGTACCGCGCCTGGCCGTCACACCCGTCGGCGAGCCGGACCTGGCCGCCGCGGTGGCGGGATTCGTCGCCCAGCCCTTCGATGTCACCGCCGAAGTGCCCTTCCGGGTACGCCTGTTCGACCTCGGGCACGACGAATGGGTACTCGCCGTCGCCATGCACCACATCTCCGGCGACGGATCGTCACTGACCCCGCTGGCCGGCGATATGATGACCGCCTACGCCGCCCGGATGCAGGGCGACGCGCCGGACTGGGCGCCGCTGGCCGTGCAATACGCCGATTTCGCGATCTGGCAGCGCGCCGTCCTGGGCTCGGAATACGAACCGGATTCGCTGCTGCACGCGCAGATCGACTACTGGACCGAACAACTGTCCGGGGCCCCGGCCGTTCTGGAACTACCCACCGACCGGCCCCGGCCCGCCGTCCAGTCGTATGCGGGCGCCACCGTGCCGCTCACGATCGACGCCGAACTGCACGCCGGCCTCGACCGCATCGCCCGCGCCCACAACGCCACCCTGTTCATGGTGTTCCACGCGGCCCTCGCCGCCGTCCTGGCCCGGCTCTCCGACAGCGCCGACGTCGCCATCGGCACCCCCTACGCCGGCCGCGGCGAACCCGAACTCGACCCCCTGATCGGCATGTTCGTCAACACGCTGGTCCTGCGCACCCGCCTCGAACCCGATATGTCGTTCACCCGGTTCATCGAACACGCCCGGAGTACCGATCTGGCCGCCTTCGGCCACGCCGACGTCCCCTTCGAACGTCTCGTGCAGGAGCTGAACCCGGTCCGCTCGCACGCCCACCACCCGCTGTTCCAGGTGCTGCTGGCGTTCCAGAACCTCGGCACCACCGATTTCGAACTCCCCGGGCTGTCGGTATCGGCTATGGAGGCCGATACCGGAACCTCCCTGTTCGACCTGCAGGTCACCGTCTCCGACACCTACGATCCCACCGGCGCACCCGCCGGACTCACCGGCGGCATCACCTACGCCACCGACCTGTTCGACGAAACCACCGTCACCACGTTCGCCGACCGCCTGCACCGCCTGCTCGCCGCCATGATCACCGACCCGGGCCGGCCCGTCTACGACGCCGACCTGCTGACCCCGCACGAACGCGATACCGAACTGGTGCGCTGGAACGACACCGGCCACGCACTCGACCCCGCCGAAACCCTTGCGTCGCTGTTCACCGACGCCGCGCGGGAACACGCCGGCCGCACCGCGATCGTCGCCGGCACCCGGACATTGACCTACGCCGAATTCGCCGCCCGCGTCAACCGGCTGGCCCGGTGGTTCATCGACCGCGGCGTGGGCCCGGAATCACTGGTCGCACTGCAGATGCCCCGGTCACTGGACCAGGTGACCGCGATGTACGCCGTGCACGCCGCCGGCGGCGGTTACGTCCCCGTCGACCCCGATCATCCCGCCGAGCGGATCGACTACATGCTGGCGACCGCGCAACCGGCCGTGGTCCTGACCTCTCTCGACGGTATCGACCTCACCGGCTACGACGACGCACCCGTCACCGACGGTGACCGGATCGTCGCGCTGCGCCCCGGCAACACCGCCTACGTCCTGTTCACCTCCGGGTCCACCGGACGCCCGAAAGGTGTCGCCGTCTCGCACGGGGCGGTCCTCAACCAGTTGCACTGGATCAACGGCAACTACCGGATCACCCCGGACGATATCGTCCTGCAGAAGACCCCCGCGACCTTCGACGTCTCGGTGTGGGAACTGTTCTCGACCCTGGCCGCGGGCGCCCGCATGGTGATCGCCGCACCCTACGGCCACACCGATCCCGCCTATCTCGCCGACACCATCGAAACGCACGGGGTCACGCTGACCTCGTTCGTCCCGTCCATGCTGGCGGCATTCTGCGACGCCGCCCCCGAACACCGGCCCGCCACCCTGCGCGCGCTGCTCGTCGGCGGCGAAGCGTTCGGCGCGGACGTGGTCGGCGCCGCCCGGCGAACGCTGCCCGCCACCACCCTGCACAACCTCTACGGGCCCACGGAATTCACCCTGCACGCCACCGCGCACGAGGTCACCGGCGCCGACCAGGGCGCTATCCCGATGGGGCGGCCGGTCTGGAATGTCCGCGCCTATATCCTCGACGCCCGCCTGCGCCCGGTACCGCCCGGCGTCGCGGGTGATCTGTACCTGGCGGGCTCGCAGATCGCCCGCGGCTATCAAGCCCGGCCGGGCCTCACCGCGGAGCGTTTCGTTCCCGACCCGTTCACCGCGGGCGCCCGCCTCTACCGCACCGGAGACCTGGCGCGCCGGCTACCGGACGGCGAACTGGAATATCTGGGCCGCACCGATTTCCAGGTCAAACTCCGCGGCCTGCGCATCGAGCTCGGTGAGATCGAGGCCGTCCTGGCCGAACACGACTCCGTCGGGCGAGCCATCGTCTCCGTGCACAGCGGCCGCGCCGGTGACCATCTCGCCGGTTATCTCGTCCCCGCCGCCGGCGCCGCACTCGACACCGACGCGGTCCTCGCCCATGCCGCCACCGAACTTCCCGGCTATATGGTGCCCGCCACGGTGATGGTTCTCGACACGGTTCCGCTCACCGCCTCCGGCAAACTCGACCGTTCCCGGCTCCCGGAGCCCGAGTTCACGGCGGGGGAGTACCGGGCCCCGTCCTGGTGGCTGGAAGCCGAGGTCACCTACGCCTTCCAGCATGTCCTGGGTGTGGAGCGGGTCGGCGTCGACGACGACTTCTACGCCCTGGGCGGCAATTCGCTGCGCTCGGTGCAGGTCGTGAGCGAACTGAAGAAGGAACTCGACTACGAGGTCCCCGTCGGCTGGATGCTGTCGGATCCGCGCCCCGCCGATCTGGCCAGGCGTATCGACTCCGGGATGCGTTCCGGCCACCGCGAACCCGATGCGGGCACCGTCTTCGATACGCTGCTCCCGATCCGCACCGGCGGCGATCTGCCACCGCTGTTCTGTATCCATCCCGCCTCGGGCCTGTCCTGGTGTTACCGGCCGTTCGGCGAATACCTGGACGGCGACCGGCCGATCTACGGAATCCAGGCCCCCCAGATCAGCGGTGCCGAACCGGGACCGGCGACCATCGGCGATACCGCCCGCCGCTACCTCGACGAGATCCGCACCGTCCAGCCGCACGGTCCGTATCACCTGCTCGGCTGGTCGCTCGGCGGTCAGATCGCCCACGCCGTCGCCGGTGAGATCCGCGCGGCCGGTGAGGAGGTCGCGCTGCTGGCCCTGCTGGATTCCGAGGCCGGCGGATTCGACGCCGACGCCGTCACCACGGTCACCCCCGGCGAACTCGTCGCCAACCTGGGCCCCGTCCTGGGCATCGATTTCGTGGACGAGGACGCCACCGCGGAGGAGGCCGCCGACCTCATCGAGGAACATCTCGGCGGGGCACTCGGAGTGGACGCCGCCATGATCGAACGGATGACAGCCGCCTACAACCTGTCGATGCGCGCCGCCGCCGAGTGGGAACCGGCCGCGGTGGATACCGATCTGGTCTACTTCACCGCGGTCCGCGACCGGCGCCCCGACGCCGAGGGGCACGCCGGGTGGGCGCCGCTGGTGCGAGAGGTCACCGATATCGAGATCGACTCCACCCACCTGGCCATGACCGAACCCGCGGCGGTCGCCCGGATCGCCGCGGTGCTCAACACACTGCTCGACTCCTGAACCCACACCGGTTGTCTTCGGCGCGCTACGACGCCCGTCGATCACGACGGCGGTGTGCCCACCGTCCGGCCGGGGGCGAATGGGCCACCGTCGAGGAACTGCCGGCGCGCCTCACCGGGAGTGATATCGAAATGATTCACGAATGCCTGATGGAAGGTCGTGAGATGGTTGAACCCCGAAGCGGCGGCGATATCGGCGATGGTGCGGAACCGGGGGTCACGCAGCCGGTCCCACGCCTTCTCCAGCCGCGTGGTGCGCAGGAGCTCGGCCGGGCGCACTCCGTCCAGTGATTTGTAGAGTTGACTGACCGAGCAGTGGCAGGCGGCGGCCAGCGATCGCATCGAGAAATCGGGGTCGTCGGAATTGGCCAGGACGTGCCGGCGGGCCGCTTCCGCGATGGAGCAGACCTTCCCCGGGGCATACGTCTCCTCGCCTTCGAGGGCATACCGCAGCAGCTGGAACATCACCTCGGTACCCTGCGTGAACTGCCGCGACGTCATGGTGTCCCGGAGGGCGTTCAACTGCGCCATATGTGAGTACAGCAGCGCGGCCATGGGCCGCTGTCCCAGATCCGGCGCCATCCTGTCGGTGAGACGCCGCGGTATGACGCCGTCGGGCACGGTCGCTATGAGTCCGACCATGCCCTTAGCGTGCTCCAGGGCCATCGGATGGTCCATCCGGAACACCCCGACCCGGCCGGGCGCCAGATCCACGGTATCCCGCCCGGTGGTCAGCCCGATCCGGCCCGCCACGGGCACGACCAGCCGCAGCCCGGCGTCTCCATCGGAAGCCGCGTTGCGCGCGGTCCGGTTGTACCGCATCGCGGTGGAAGTGAACTGCGCCAGCACCCGGTGACCTCGGCGTTGCACGAAACTCGACCCGGTGAACACCTTGTCCGGGCCGCCGGGGAAGTGGAAGTCGAATGCGCCCTGGAGCGGGGTGACGTGCTGTTTCCACTCCTCGGCGTGGCTCTCCCGGTCGCTGTCACTCGGTCTGAAGCCGGTGAGCTCGAAATCGATGCCGTTCACGGGATCCTTCAACTCTGTAAATTTTCATAGTCGATCGTACAAATTTCCGGAGTCGGCGCCAGACGGCCGCGCGTAGCGTCTGTTCCGCCGGGGCCGAGCCCGACCGGCCGTTGTCTCGGTGTCGTATCCACCCGGTGTCCATGACGATGGAGGGGGGTCATGGACACCGGCTGGACTCGGCCCGCGGAGGCGGAAGCATCCGCCGCGCGCGTGGCCGGCCGGCCCACACAGTGGTGAGGCAGGCCGGCCACCGCAACCGGCCCGAAGCGCCCGCTATCGAAGATCGGTCCCGGCCTTCGCCAGGCCGACACCGGATCCACCGGTTACCTATCCGCCTCGTCGTGGAACTGGCTTCCGGTCGGCGTATCCGGCGTACCGTCCACTGTTGCGACCTTGGCGGTGATCCGGTTGTTCTCCACCGGTGCACCGTTCGGTATCGGTCACCGTCGTCGGGATCGGCTTGGAGACAATGGGTTCACGCGGACTTCGGTAGCGCCGTCGAACGGCTAGACTGCCGTCCCGGCGGCACCCAGCGAGTGCGAGACGTCGCCGGCGACCCGCTCGGCCGCTCCCATCGAACACGTAGTAAGTCAGACCCAAAGGAGATCTTCGGTGCATCCTCAGCAGGCGCCGCCCGGTGCCGCGATCCATCCGGCCAGTACCACCGGCGGCCCCCGCGAACCACTCTGGACCGAGGAGTTCGCGGCGGATCCGCAAGGGGCATACCAGCGTATGCGCCACCGGTACGGCAACCTGGCGCCTGTCGAGATCGCCCCGGGTATCCCCGCGACGCTGGTCCTCGGCTACCACACGGCGGTCAAGATCCTCAACGAGCCGGAACGATTCCCGGCCGATCCCCGGGTGTGGCAGGCCACCGCACCCGCGGATTCACCGATCATGCCCATGCTGGAGTGGCGCCCGAACGCCGTCCGTTCCAGCGGTCCGGCGCATGCCCGGTACCGCTCCGCGACCGTCTCGGCCCTCGACGGGGTAGACCTGCACGCGCTGCGGGTGATCGTCGAGAACGCCGCGCGCCCCCTCATCAACTCGTTCTGCGGGAACGGAAGGGTCGACGTCATCGGTCAGTACGCACTGCCGTTGATGTTCGGCGCACTCAACGGCATGCTGGGGTGTTCCGAGGACATCGGCGCCCGGATGGTGCAGGCGATGGCCATGATCTTCGAATCGACGGATGCCGCCGCCGCCGAAAAAGCCAACAATATGATCGTGGAGTCGATGCTCGAACTCATCGCGATGAAACGCGCCGAGCCCGGCAACGATGTCGCCACCCGGCTGCTGCAGCACGAGACCGGTCTCAGCGACGAGGAACTGATCCATCAGCTGGTCACGTTGTACGGCGCCGGTATCGAGCCGCCGCACAACCTCATCTGCAACGCGCTGCTGCTGATGCTGACCGACTCCCGGTATGCCGTATCGGACACCGGGTTTCCGCCCTCCGCCCGGGCGGCCATCGACGAAATCCTGGTGAAGGATCCGCCGCTGGGTAACTACTGCATGACCTATCCCCGGCAGCCCGTGCTGATCGACGATGTGTGGTTGCCGCCGGACGAGCCGGTGCTCGTCAGTATCTCCGCCTGCAACAACGATCCGGCGGTGAACAACGGCGACTATCTCAACAATCGCTGGAATCTCGCGTGGGGTTCGGGTCCGCATTCCTGTCCCGCACACGCGCGGTCGTCGGCGATGCTGATCGCGGAGGACGCGATCAACCATCTGCTGGACGCCCTGCCGGAACTCCAGCTCGCCGTCCCCGCGGAGCGGCTCGTCTGGCGTCCGGGCCCGTTCCACCGCGCGCTGGAGTCGCTGCCGGTCGTCTTCCCGCCCGCCCCGAAGCTCTAGCTGCGG
>NZ_JBSFRU010000058.1:0-23656 GCF_053589395.1 Nocardia sp. NPDC003345 | reverse complement strand
TTTCGGCCCTCGAGACTCGCGGCTGCGCCGCCTCGCTTCGAGGGCCGAAACGCGGGACGGGCCGCAACCGCGGTAGGTGCGCGGGTGCCCGGGGGCCAGCGGTCGGTGTAGTGGGGTTGGCTCCGGGGGACGAGGACCGGTGGAGGCGCGACCGGTAGCGTGGGTAACAGAGTTCGACGGAAGGACGCCCATGGAGCCCGCTAGTTCCCCCACCCCGGCGGCTCAGGAGCCGATCTTCGCGTCGGTCGACGATGTGATCGCGCGTCTCGGCGAGACCGGCTACCTGGCCGATAAGGCCACCGCGACCTCGGTGTTCCTGGCCGATCGGCTCGGTAAACCGTTGCTGGTCGAGGGGCCGGCGGGCGTCGGCAAGACCGAACTGGCCCGGGCGGTGGCGCAGACCGCGGGCGCGGAACTGGTGCGGTTGCAGTGCTACGAGGGCGTGGACGAAGCGCGCGCGCTCTACGAATGGAATCACGCCAAGCAGATCCTGCGAATCCAGGCGTCGAGTGAGAACGACTGGGCCGAGACCAAATCCGATGTGTTCACCGAGGAGTTCCTGCTCTCCCGGCCGCTGCTCACCGCGATCCGGCGCACCGATCCCACGGTGCTGCTGATCGACGAGACCGATAAGGCCGATGTCGAGATCGAGGGGCTGCTGCTGGAGGTGCTCAGCGATTTCGCGGTCACCGTGCCGGAGCTGGGGACCATCGCGGCCTCCCGGCGGCCGTTCGTGGTGCTCACCTCCAACGCCACCCGCGAACTGTCGGAAGCCCTGAAACGGCGCTGCCTGTACCTGCACCTGGATTTCCCGGACGAAGACCTGGAACGCCGCATCCTGGCCAGCCGGGTCCCGGAACTGCCGCAGGCGGTGGCGGCGCAGATGGTGCGGGTCGTCCATGTGCTGCGCGGGATGCCGTTGAAGAAACTGCCGTCGGTTGCCGAATCGATCGACTGGGCCCGCACCCTGCTCGCCCTGGGGCATACCGAACTCGACGACGCCACCGTGCGCGAAACGCTCGGTGTGGTGCTCAAACACCGCAGCGACCACCAGCGGGCGCTGGCCGATCTGAAACCGGCCTGACCATGGCGGTCACCGAGGACCGGCCGCTCGCGCCGCACGGTCTGCCGGGGCATCTGGTGGGTTTCGTGGAGGCGTTACGGGCTCGTGGGATCCCGGTGGGCCCGTCGGAGACGGTCGACGCGGGACGGGTGCTGTCGGTGCTGGACCTGCTGGATCGCGAGACCGTGCGGGAGGGCCTGGCCTGCGCGCTACTGCGGCGGACCACCCATCGCGCCACCTACGACGGACTGTTCGACCTGTGGTTTCCGGTCGCGATCGGCGCCCGCGACGCCGCCGAGGAGATCGAGCTGCCGTATCTGCCCGACGGCCGTCTGGACGTGCCCGAATTGCGCCGGATGCTCGCCGAGATGCTGGCCGAGGAGGGGTCGGGGGCGCAGCAGGCGCTGCTGGCCTCACAACTGGTGGAGCAGGTCGGGCAGTACCAGTCGGCGCGCGGACCGTCCTTCTCGTCGTATCAGGCGCTCAAGGAGGTGCAGCCGCAGACGCTGCTCGCCCAGATCCTGGCCGCGATGAGCACCCCCGGGATGAGCGATTTCGACACCGAGATCGCGCGCCGGACCGCCCGCGCCCGGATCGACGGTTTCCGCCGGACGGTCGAGGCCGAGACCCGGCGCCGGGTGGCCGAACGGATCGGTAAGGAACGGGTGGCCTCCTACGGGGTCGCGCGGCAGGCCGAGGATGTGGATTTCCTGCGGGCCTCGCAGGCCGAACTGGCCGAGCTCAAGCGCAGTACTCAGCGGCTGGCCCGGATCCTGGCCTCGCGGCTGGCGGTGCGCCGGCGGCACGCGAAACGCGGCGAGATCGACTTGCGCAAGACACTGCGCCGGTCGATGTCGACCGGCGGAGTGCCGATCGATCTGGTGAACCGCAAACCCCGTCCGGGCCGTCCCGAACTCGTCCTGCTCTGCGATGTGTCCGGTTCGGTGGCAGGTTTCAGCAATTTCACCCTGCTGCTGGTGAGCGCGCTGCGGGAGCAGTTCTCGAAGGTGCGGATCTTCGCGTTCGTCGACCACACCGACGAGGTGACCCGCTTCTTCGATCCGCACACCCAGCTCGACGAGGCCATGCAGCGGATCTTCGCCGAGGCCGATATCGTCGGGTTCAACGGCCACTCCGACTACGGCAGCGCGCTGACGAGCTTCGCGGAGGATTTCCCCGACGCCGTCACCAGCCGCAGTGCGCTGCTGATCCTGGGCGACGCCCGCACCAACTACCGGGACCCGGAGCTGGAAACCCTCTCCGACCTGGTGGCCACCGCCAAACACGCGCATTGGCTGAACCCGGAGCCGCGCTCGAACTGGGGCTCCGGCGACTCCGCGGCCGACCGCTACCAGCAGGTGATCGAGATGCACGAATGCCGCTCGGCGTCCCAGCTCACCGCCGTGGTGTCGCAGTTGCTGCCGGTCTGAGCGGAGCGCGCCGCGAGCACCCCGTTAAGCTCGACACTCATGCGTGGAACAGGCCGGGGTGGACCCAAGCTCGGGGTGATGGGCGGGACGTTCGATCCCATCCACCACGGGCACCTGGTCGCGGCCAGTGAGGTCGCCCACCGGTTCGACCTCGACGAGGTGGTCTTCGTGCCCACCGGCCAGCCCTGGCAGAAGTCCGGCCGGCAGGTGAGTCCGGCCGAGGACCGCTATCTGATGACGGTGATCGCCACCGCGTCCAATCCGCGGTTCTCGGTGAGCCGGGCCGATGTCGACCGCAGTAAGGTCACCTACACCGTCGATACCCTGCGTGACCTGCACGAACAGCATCCGGGCGCCGAACTCTACTTCATCACCGGGGCGGACGCGCTGGCCAGTATCCTCACCTGGCAGGATTGGGCGGAACTGTTCGAGCTGGCGAAATTCGTGGGGGTCAGCCGGCCGGGCTACGAGCTCAATATCGATCATCTCGCCGAACATCTGCGGGGAATGCCCGACGACGCGGTCACCATGATCGAGATCCCGGCGCTGTCGATCTCGTCCAGTGAATGCCGTCGGCGCGCGGCCGAGGGCCGGCCCGTCTGGTATCTCGTCCCCGACGGGGTGGTGCAGTACATATCGAAGCGGCACCTCTACGTGCCCGCACAAGCGGAAGGTAATGGAAGCGTGAACGAGGTGCTGGCATGAGCGGCGGACGCCCAGAGGCGGCAGCCTGCGTAACCACGGAGGGCGTGGGCCGCTCGTGCCCGGAAGATACCGCCATGAGCGGCGGACGGCCGGAGGTGGCGGCATGACCGCGACGGACGAGGCGGTGCGGATCGCGACCATGGCGGCCTTGGCCGCGGACGAGAAGCTGGCCGCCGATGTGGTGGTGCTCGATGTGTCCGAGCAGTTGGTGATCACCGACTGTTTCGTCATCGCTTCCGCGCCGAACGAGCGCCAGGTGAACGCGATCGTCGATAATGTCGAAGAGAAACTGCGCGCGGCCGGCCATAAACCGGTACGCCGGGAAGGGACCCGCGAGGGCCGCTGGGCACTCTTGGACTATGTCGACGTGGTGGTGCACATCCAGCACAACGACGAACGTAATTTCTATGCGCTGGAACGATTGTGGAAAGACTGCCCGATCGTTGCGGTGGAGGGGATCGGCGCGCCACCGGCCGCCGAAGAGGAAAGTGCTGGAGAAACCGAGTGAGAGATAAAACCGGTGTGCGCACCCTGATCCTGTTGCGCCACGGGCAGACCGAGTGGAACGCCAACGACCGGATGCAGGGGCAGATCGATACGGATCTGACCGACCTGGGCCGGCGGCAGGCGAAGGAGGCGGCCCGGGAACTGGTGTCCCACAAGGCCGTCGGCTTGATCTCGTCCGATCTGAAGCGGGCCTACGAGACCGCGCTGGCCCTGTCCGAACCCTCCGGGCTCGAAGTGGTCCGGGAGCCCCGGCTGCGGGAAACCCATCTGGGTGATTGGCAGGGGATGGGCGATATCGAGGTCGATTCCCAATATCCCGGTGCCCGGCTGGAATGGCGGATGGACGCCACCTACACGCCACCCGGCGGCGAGTCCAAACTCGAGGTGGGCGCCCGCGCGCTACCCGTGGTGCGGGAACTGTTCGACGAGCGGCAGGATTGGCCCGGCGCCACTATGATTCTCGTGGCGCACGGCGGGCTGATCGCCGCGCTCACGGCTGCGTTGCTCGATCTGCCGCCCCAGAATTGGCCTGCCCTCGGCGGTCTGGCCAACGCCAGCTGGGTGCAGCTGAGTAGCCACGGCCCGAGCATCGAGAAGCCCGGCTGGCGTCTCGATGTGTGGAACGCAGCGGCGAAAGTAGCACCCGATGTCATCTGAAGACCTGAACAGGCAGATTCCGGACGAATTGTTCCGGAAGGTTTCCGCCAAACCGGAACGCGCCCTGCCCGACGCCCTGTTCGGCCCCCCGGCCGGTCAGGAGCCGGGCGAGCACGAAACAGAGCATCCCGAGGACACCGACGGCGGCGACGTCCGGAAGGCAGTCTGAGCACCAGGAGGTTTCCGCAGTGACATCCACGCCGGATCGAGCGAACCCGACAGATACCGGAACGGATGCCGCCGCCGATGCCGCGACGGATACCGACGGGGAGGCCACCACGGAGCCCACCGGGAGCGGCGCGGACACCCCGCGCCCGGTGCTGCTCGTGATCGCCGACTCGCTGTCGTATTTCGGTCCCAAGGGCGGCCTGCCCGCCGACCACCCCCGGATCTGGCCGAATCTGGTCGGCGCCGAACTGGATTGGGATGTGGAATTGGTCGCCCGTATCGGCTGGACCTGCCGGGACGCCTACTGGGCGCTGATCGGCGACCCCCGGGTATGGGCCGCCGTCCCGCGTGCGGGCGCGGTGGTCTTCGCGGTGGGCGGGATGGATTCCCTGCCGTCGCCGCTGCCCACCGCCCTGCGCGAACTCATCCGCTATCTGCGGCCCGCGGGCCTGCGCCGGGTGGTGCGCTCGGCCTATCAGTGGATCCAGCCCCGCGCCGCGAAACTGGGCCGGCCGGTGGCGCTGCCGCCCGCGGTGAGCGTGGACTATCTGGAACAGTGCCGGGAAGCCCTGGCGCAGTTGCGGCCCGAACTGCCGGTGGTGGCCGTACTCCCCTCGGTGCACGACTGCGAGGCCTACGGACGGGTGCACAGCGGCCGGGAGCCCGCGGTCCGGGCGCTCGCGGCCTGGTCGGCGCGTACCGGTGTGCCGCTGGTCGATCTGAAGGCCGCCGTCCACGACAACATCTTCTCCGGCGACGCCAACCCCGATGGAATCCACTGGGGGTGGGACGGGCATACCGAGGTAGCCAAGGCGATGGTGAAAACTCTGCAAGAGGTGGGGTAGCCGTGGCGGTCGTGGTCGTCACCGATTCGTCGGCCAGCCTCCCCGCGGACCTCATCGGCGAACTGGGTATCGACGTGGTGCCCCTGCATGTGCGCGTGGGCGAGCTGGAGGTGCGCGAAGGCGTCGACTCCTTCGCGATCGAATACGCCTCGGATTCGGTCAGCACCTCGGCGCCCTCGCCGGGGGAGATGCGCGCGGCCTACGCCGCCGCGCTGGAACGCAGCGCCGGCGACGGGGTGGTCGGTATTCATCTGTCCCGCCAGCTCTCGGCGACCTGGGAGGCGGGCCGGCAGGCCGCCCGCGATATGGGCGCCCAGGAGTCGGTGCTGCTGGTCGATTCCCTGGGCGCGGGGCTGGCGACCGGATTGCCGGTGCTGGCGGCCGCCCGGTGCGCGGCCCGGGGAGAACCGCTGGCCACGGTCTACGAAACGGCGGTCACCGCCGCCGCGAACGCGCGCACGTTCATCGTCGTGAATCGCACCGAACAATTGCGCCGGGGTGGCCGGCTCGGTGCCGCGTCCGGGTTCTTCGGCAGTGAGCTGGTGAGCAAACCGGTACTGCAACTGGTCGAGGGCCGGCTGGAACTACGGGAGAAGGTACGGACCCGGTCGAAGGCCTACGCGGCACTGGTGGCGGCCGCCGAGGAGGCGGCCGGATCCGGCGTGGTCGCGCTGGGCGTACAGCATCTCGGCGCCCCCGAGGCCGCGGAATCGCTGGTCGATCTTCTGCGGGAACGTATTCCGGCCGCCGGCGAAATTCTCACCGCGGAATTCGGGCCCGCCCTGGGCGTGCATCTGGGGCCGGGAGCGGTCGGGGTGCTGGTGTTGCCCGGTGGCTGCGGGGGAGATCGGGCCACCACCGGGCCCGCGCGCTGATCCGGCGTTTGTCCACAGGGCGCGGTTATCCACAGGTTCGTCGTATTCCCTGGTCGGTGGGCTGTTCGGTGCGCAACGTCCCCATAGCGTCGCGGATATGGCACGACAGGACGAGCGTGAACACGTACGTACCCGGCTGGGCGGGCATCTCGCGGATTCGGACCGCGCCGACACCACGGCCGGATCGCGGTGGCCGGATACCGGGGATCCCGGCGACGGGACGATCCGGACACCCCGCTGGCTCGAGGACGAACCGGAACCCTCCACCTGGCGAGATCGTCTGATACCGGAGCGGTTCCGAAATGCCCGCTTGGATCCGGGCCGTCGTGGTGCGGCCACCATGGCCGGTATCGGCCTGATCGCCGCCCTCATGACGGCGATCGTGGTGTTGTGGGAACGGCCTGCCGCGCAACCCGTTCCGCCGCTCCCGGCCGCCGCCCCGGTCGCGTTGTCCGCCGACGCCCCGGCCCCGGTGCCGCCACCGGATAGCGCCGGCACCGCCGCCGAGCCCGCCGAACCGGCCGAATTGGTGGTGAGCGTGGTCGGGCTGGTGCAGCGGGCGGGGCTGGTCCGGCTCGCGCCCGGAGCCCGGGTCGCCGACGCCATCGGGGCGGCGGGGGGTCCGCTCGCCGGCGCCGACCTGACCGGTATCAATCTGGCGCAGCGGCTCTCCGACGGCGATCAGATCCGGGTGGGAGCCGCCGGCGACGCTCCACCGCCGACCGGTAGCGCGACGGTCAGCGGTGGCGGAGACCGGCCCGTCGCGCCCGGGGCCACGGGGCCGGGGGCGGCCGCCGGTACACCGGTGGATCTGAACATCGCCACCGAGGCCGATCTGGACGCCCTGCCCGGTGTCGGCCCGGTCACCGCCAAGGCGATCATCGCCTGGCGGGAGACCAACGGCCGGTTCACCGATGTGGAGCAGCTGGCCGAGGTCGATGGAATCGGTCCCGCGCGCCTGGCGCGACTGCGCGAAATGGTCAGGGTGTGAACGACATCGCCAGGTACGCCGGGACACCGCGGTGACGGAGCACCGCGGCCCGGCCGGGGACGCCCCGGGCGACGGGACCGGGGACGAATCAGGGGCGGCCCGGAAGGTGCTGGACGCGCGATTGGTTCCGGCGGCGGTGACCTGCTGGTCGGTCACGATCGTGGCGGTCGGGGCAGGCCGGGCCGCCGGGGTGGGTGCGGGCCTGGCACTGGTCGCGGTGGCGCTGGGATCGTGGGCGTTGCTGTGGGCGGGTATCGCGCATCGCAGCGAACGCCGCCGGGTGGTGGCGACCGCGCTGGTCGGCGTCTCGCTGCTCGGTGCGGCGTTCGCGTTCGCCGGCGCCTGGCGGGAACACCAGGTGAGCACTCATCCGCTGCGCGCCGTCCCGGCCGCCGCGACCGTCCGGGTGGTCGTGACCCCGAGTGACGACCCGAAGCCGGTGCGCGGCAGCGGTTCCGGCGGGGGAAGGCTGTGGGTGCTGCGTGCGGAGCTGGCCGAGTACGAATACCTGGGCCGAACGACGCGTGTGGGCGGCAGTGTTGTCGTGCTGGCGACCGGCCCGCGGTGGAGCGAGCTGCTGCCGGGCCGCCCCCTGGAATTCCGGGCCAGGCCCGCGCCGCCACGGCAGCGGGATCTCACCGTGGTCACCCTCCGGCCGGTGGGCGGGCCGGTCCCGGTGGGAGCTCTGCCGTGGTGGCAGGCGTCGGCCGCCCGGGTACGGGCGGATTTGGCCGAGGCGGCGGCCGGTGCGCTCGGACCGGATGCGGCGGGAGCGCTTCCCGCGCTGGTGGTGGGCGATACCTCGGGTGTGACCGACCGGGTGCACGCGGAGTTCGTCGCCGCCGGATTACAGCACTTGACGGTGGTCAGCGGAGCGAATTTCACGATCGTCCTCTCCGGCGTGCTGGCGCTCGCCCGGCTGCTCACTCTCGGCCCGCGGGTATCGCTGCTCGTCGCGGCCGCCGCGCTGGTGTCGTTCGTGGTCGTCGCGCGCCCCGATCCCAGTGTGCTGCGGGCCGCCGCGATGGGTTCGGTGACCCTGCTCGCGCTGGTGACCGGCCGTCGTAAACAGGCGCTACCGGCATTGTGCGCGGCGGTGATCGGGCTGCTGCTGTGGCGGCCGGAACTGGCGGTGCAGGCCGGATTCGCGCTCTCGGTACTGGCGACCGGTGCGTTGCTGTTGCTCGCACCCGGCTGGGCCGACTATCTGCGGGCGCGCGGCTGGTGGCGGCTGCCCGCCGAACTGGTTTCGGTGGCGGCCGCCGCGTTCGTGGTCACCGCCCCGCTCACCATCGCACTGTCCGGCCGGCTCGGGCTGGTGGCGGTGATCGCGAATATCCTGGTGGCGCCGGTGATCGCGCCGGTGACCATTCTCGGAGCGGTGGCGGCCTGCGCCGCCTGCTGGGCGCCGGTCCTCGCCGAACTACTTCTTCGTCCCGCCGCGCCGCCACTGTGGTGGCTGCTCACGGTGGCCCGGGAGGCCGCCGCGGTACCGGGTGCGATGATAGCCGTTCCCGGGGGCGCCGCGAGCGGACTGGTAGCGGCGCTGATCGTCACCACCGGAATATGCCTTCTCCGCGCACCTCCGACGCGAAGAGCGGTCCTGGCGGTGACCGCCGGTGTCCTCGCGGCGCATCTGGCCCTCTCCGTCTTCCTGCGCTGACCTTCGTGGCGACCGGGGCGCTACCCGAACCGGACCGGATACCGGATCTCCGCGCCGCGATGATCCGGCGCGCCGGGCATCCGGAGGCCACCGATCACGAGTCCGGCGGGGGCGCGGCCGTACGATCGGAGCCGTGAGCGAACGACCTGCGGCGGTGCATCTGGTTCTCGGGGAAGAGGAACTGCTGATCCAGCGGGCGGTGGCGGAGGTGACCGCCGCGGTGCGTGCCTACGCCCCGGACCCGGACGCGGTGCCGGTGGACCGGATGCGCGCCGGGGACGCCGGTACCTCGGAACTGGCCGAACTGCTCAGCCCGTCGCTGTTCGCGGAGGACCGGGTGATCATTCTGGAAACCGCGGACCAGGCCGGTAAGGATGCCGTGGCGGTTATCTCCGAGGCGGCCGGTGCGCCGCCGGAGGGTGTCGTGCTGGTGGTGGTGCATTCCGGCGGGGGCCGGGCGAAGACACTGGTCCCGGCGCTGCGCAAGGCCGGAGCGCAGGTGCACGAATGCGCGAAGCTCACCAAGGCGGCCGAACGGGCGGAATTCGTCCGGTCCGAGTTCCGGGCGGCCGGGGTGCGGGCCTCGGGTGAGGTGGTACAGGCGGTTCTCGACGCGCTGGGTTCAGAGCTGCGCGAACTGGCCGCGGCCTGTTCGCAGCTCGTCGCCGATACCGGGGGCAAGCTCGATATCGCGGCGGTGCGGCGGTATTACTCGGGCAAGGCCGAGGTATCCGGCTTCGAGGTCGCCGACTTCACAGTCGCCGGGAACCGCGCCGGTGCCGTCGAGGCGCTGCGCTGGGCCCAGGACCGGGGGGTACCGCATGTGGTGCTGGCCGACGCGCTGGCCGATTCCGTGCACACCATCGCGAAAGTGGGTTCGGCCGGGCGGGGTGATCCGTTCAAGCTGGCGGGCCCATTGGGGATGCCGCCGTGGAAGGTGAAGAAGGCCCAGGCCCAGGCGCGAGGCTGGACTCCGGACACGATCGGGTCCGCGCTGCAGGTCGTGGCGACACTGAACGCTGACGTCAAGGGTGGGGCCGCGGACTCCGGGTTCGCACTCGAGGACGCCGTGCTGAAGCTGCTGGCCCTGTACGGGCGCAGCTGACGGCGGCGCGGCGCGTCCGGACGAGACGCGGGGCGGCTGTCAGTCGACGGCGCTGAGTTCCAGCGCCTCCTCCGCGACCTCCTCGTAGCGCCCCTCCCACTCCTCGTAGACGGGGGTCTCCTCGTCGCGGGTGACCATCCAGGCCATCACCTGGGTGCCGTCCTCGTCGGCGGGGACCAGCACATTTTCGATCTTCACACCGAAACCGAGCACCTCGGCGGCGCGGATGACGCCGGGCAGGTCCTCGGCATGGACTACCGATTGGTTCGCATACACCGTAACCATGCGCCGCATGCTACGGCAGGTTCACGGCGATCCCGTCGCCGCCGTCCGGACGCGCCGCGAAATAGCGCTCCGACCGGGAGAACGCTCCGGACCTGCTCCGGGTACAGCAAAAGCCGCCGTGGTCATCGAAGCCCGCGGCGGCTGTTCGTCGAGAGATCAGAAGATCAGAGCTTGTTGAGCGCGGTGGCCATCGCCGACTTCTTGTTGGCGGCCTGGTTCGCGTGGATGACACCCTTGGAGGCGGCCTTGTCCAGCTTGCGGCTCACGACGCGCAGGCGCTCGACCGCGACATCCTTGTCACCGGCCGCGGCGGCGGCGCGGAAGGCGCGGATATGGGTGCGCAGCTCGGACTTGACCGACTGGTTGCGCTGACGCGCCGCCTCGTTGGTACGGATCCGCTTGATCTGGGACTTGATATTGGCCACGCCGGTATCCTCTGGTTCCTGTCTGGTTCGGTCGGAAAGTCTGTGTGCGCCACCCGGCCCTGGATTTCGCCGGATGGGAATTCTCCGGGCACTGGGTACGGCAACGCCGATGCGCCAGATTACCAGCACGGCGCGAGGTCGCGAAATCGCGGGGCCGACGCCGCAGGTAGCGAGGGGTACATCACACACCGGCCCGGCCGGATGGCGTTGAGAAGATCTTTAGGCCGGCGTAACGTCCGACGAAATCCCCGCACGTTTTTCCCAGCAGGACCCAGGAGTTATCCGGTCTGCGCCCCTCGGCGCGGTAAATCCTCTAGGAAGGCGGTCTTCGATGTCCTCCAGTGCGCAGGAAGAGGTGGTCGTCCTCGAGGTCGAGGAGGCCGCGATCCCCGATACCAAGAAATGGGCGGCCGAGGCCTTGGGCACGTTCGTCCTGGTGATGGGTGGTGTGGGCACCGCCGTGCTGGCAGGTGACCAGGTCGGGCCGCTGGGGGTGGCGCTGGCCTTCGGTCTCGCCCTGCTGGTCCTGGTGTACGCGATCGGCCCGATCTCGGGATGTCACGTCAAT
The DNA here is from genome assembly GCF_053589395.1 of Nocardia sp. NPDC003345. Taxonomy (NCBI): domain Bacteria; kingdom Bacillati; phylum Actinomycetota; class Actinomycetes; order Mycobacteriales; family Nocardiaceae; genus Nocardia; species Nocardia sp. NPDC003345. The sequence continues at coordinate 12,369 of NZ_JBSFRU010000058.1, read as the reverse complement.
CCGGCGGTCACGCTGGGACAGCTGGTGATGGGCCGGTTGTCGCCGAGCAGCGCCGCCGGGTACATGGTGAGCCAGGTCGTGGGTGGTCTGCTGGCCGGTCTGGTGCTGTTCGCCGTCGCCAAGAATCTGCCGTCCTACGACCGGGCGGCGGACGGGCTCGGGGCGAACGGCTGGGGCCCACACAGTCCGTCGGCGGTCACCGGCCCGGCCGGAAATGTGGTGATCCAGGACGGCTACGGTCTGGCCGCGATGATCATCGTGGAGGTGATGCTCACCGCGCTGCTGGTCTTCGTGGTGCTGGCGTCCACCGATCAGATCTCCGACAAACCGCTGGCCGGTCTGTCCATCGGCCTGACCCTGGCCGTGATCCACCTGATCGCGATTCCGGTCGACGGCACCTCCGTCAACCCGGCGCGCAGTATCGCGGTCGCTCCGTATCAGGACGGCGCCTCGGGCCAGCTCTGGGCGTTCATCCTGTTTCCGCTGATCGGCGGGGTGCTGGGCGCGCTGGTCTACAGCATGCTGTTCGGGCGTTCCCGGGAACCGCGGGCCTGAACACCCGGCCCGGGCGCGTGGCAGCGGTTCGGTGTCGCGCACCCGGACCGGCCGGGGCACCGCCCCGGCTCAGCTCCAGTGGTACTCGCGGACCAGCCGGTGCGCGACCCGGTCGAAGAGCTTGCGCGACAGGATGGCGCCCTCGCGCCGGATCCCGTCCTCGGGAACGTCGAGCACCCGGTCCAGCCGGACCCAGCTGGGCCGGCCCTGGTGGTCCCAGATTCCGGCGCCGATACCGACCCAGTCCGGGTCGTGTTCGCGGTCGGCGTTCGAGCTGAGCATGAGCCCGAGCAGGGTGTCGCGGTCGCGGCCGACCACGAGGACCGGGCGATCCTTGCCGTTGGCCGGGTCCTCTTCGTAGGGAACCCAGGTCCACACGATCTCACCGGGGTCGGCGCGGCCGTCCAGTTGCGGGGCGTAGATCAGCCGGCGGGCCCGCTGCGCGGTGGGCACCGGCGTGGACGCGGCCGGACGGACGGAGATACCCGGCGCACTCGTCGCGGGACGCGCGCCGCGGCGGGCCCGGCCGCGGCGGTCGAGGAGGGCCTCGACCAGACGCGGCGCCTGGCGCTGCACGATCTTGGGCCCCTGCTGTTTCGCTATCGCGGTGAGTTGCTTGCCGAGACTGTTCCAACTGCGGGCCATCCCAGGAGGATAACGGCACCCGGCGGCCGGTGATATCGCTCCGGTCGCCGCCAGTGGGTGGCGACGGCGCGGACCTGGGGGACGGCGGACCGGGACCAGCATGGGACGATGGTCGCCAGTACGCCCGATACCCATTGAGGAGTGGAGTGCCCGCCAGCTTCGCCGATACGACGTTCACCGATCCGTCCCGGATCCGGAACTTCTGCATCATCGCGCATATCGATCACGGCAAGTCGACGCTGGCCGACCGGATGCTGCAGCTCACCGGTGTGGTGGAGGAACGGCAGATGCGCGCCCAGTACCTGGACCGGATGGATATCGAACGCGAGCGCGGTATCACCATCAAGGCCCAGAACGTGCGGCTGCCCTGGAAGCCGGAAACGGGTGCGCACGCGGGCGAGGATTTCGTCCTGCACCTGATCGACACCCCCGGCCACGTGGACTTCACCTACGAGGTGTCGCGGGCGCTGGAGGCCTGCGAGGGCGCGGTCCTGCTGGTGGACGCCGCGCAGGGTATCGAGGCGCAGACGCTGGCGAACCTGTATCTGGCGCTGGACAAGGACCTGGAGATCATCCCGGTCCTCAACAAGATCGATCTGCCGGCCGCCGATCCGGACCGCTATGCCGCCGAGATCGCCCATATCGTGGGTTGTGAACCGGAGGATGTGCTGCGTGTCTCGGGTAAGACCGGGGCGGGTGTCACCGAGCTGCTGGACCGGGTGATCGAGCGGATTCCCGCACCGGTGGGCGACGCCGACGCCCCGGCCCGCGCGATGATCTTCGACTCGGTCTACGACACCTACCGCGGTGTGGTGACCTACGTCCGCGTGGTGGACGGCAAGCTGACCCCGCGCGAGAAGATCAAGATGATGTCCACCGGCGCGACCCACGAACTGCTGGAGATCGGTATCGTCTCGCCGGAGCCCAAACCCACCCAGGGGCTGGGGGTCGGCGAGGTCGGATACCTGATCACCGGGGTGAAGGATGTCCGCCAGTCGAAGGTCGGCGATACCGTCACCTCGGCCCGCAACGGCGCCACCGAACCGCTGACCGGGTATCGCGAGCCCCGGCCGATGGTCTACTCGGGCCTGTATCCGGTGGACGGTTCGGACTACCCCGACCTGCGGGACGCGCTGGACAAACTGCAGCTCAACGATGCCGCGCTCACCTACGAGCCGGAGACCTCGGTGGCGCTGGGCTTCGGATTCCGTTGCGGCTTCCTGGGACTGCTGCATATGGAGATCACCCGCGAACGGTTGCAGCGCGAATTCGGCCTCGACCTGATCTCCACCGCGCCCAACGTGGTCTACCGGGTGGTGATGGAGGACGCCGCGGAACATATCGTGACGAATCCGTCCTACTGGCCGGAGGGCAAGGTCCGCGCGGTGTTCGAGCCGGTGGTCAAGGTCACCATCATCGCGCCCAGCGAATTCATCGGCGCCATCATGGAACTGTGCCAGACGCGGCGCGGTGACCTCGGCGGTATGGACTATCTGTCCGAGACCCGGGTCGAGCTGCGCTACACGCTGCCGCTGGCCGAGATCATCTTCGATTTCTTCGATTCGCTGAAATCGCGCACCCGCGGCTACGCCTCGCTGGACTACGAGGAGGCCGGCGAACGGGAGTCACAGCTGGTCAAGGTGGATATCCTGCTGCAGGGCGAGGCCGTCGACGCGTTCAGCGCGATCGTGCACCGCGACGCCGCCCAGGCCTACGGACACAAGATGACCACCAAACTGCGCGAACTCATTCCACGCCAGCAGTTCGAGGTGCCGATCCAGGCGGCCATCGGGTCGAAGATCATCGCCCGGGAGAACATCCGCGCCATTCGCAAGGATGTGCTGGCCAAATGCTACGGCGGCGATATCAGCCGTAAGCGCAAACTGCTGGAGAAGCAGAAAGAGGGCAAGAAGCGGATGAAGACGATCGGCCGGGTGGACGTCCCGCAGGAGGCCTTCGTCGCCGCGCTGTCCTCCGACGCGCAGTCCGACAAGCCGAAGGACAAGAAGTAGGGGCCGTCCGCGCGCCGACGAAGATCACGGCCCCCGCTTCCGCGGCCCGGCCCGCACCGGGTCTCGACGGCGGTCCGGCCTCGGATATTCACCGATAACGAAAATGTGACAGCTGTGGATGTCGACAATAGGCTGATAACGGATCCGCGCCGGACCGACGGCGGTGCGGTCGCTGGTGGACCCGAGACTGGAGTAATGCGATGGCGCGTGATCTGCCGTTCGACGGCGACGGTGAGCTGCCGCTCGAGGGTGACGCAGAAGTCACCGGGCGCGGCGGTGATACCGCCTACCGTATCGCCAGTGCCGCGTCCCGGGTCGCCCGTGGCGGCGCGTATGTGACCGGTGGCGCGCTGATCGCGGCCAACGGCGGCGGTGTCCCGGCCCATCCGGGCGAGCTGGACAGCCGTAACGCCGGCTGGGCGCGAAACGCCGACCCGGATCCGGATGTGCCGAGCCCGGTGGTGACCTTTCCCGATCCCGAGCCGGCCCCCGGGGATATGCCGTTCGGATCGCAGGGGGATGCGAGCGTCACCATGCCGCTTCCGCACGGCACCTTCGATATCCAGGTCGGCCATCCGGGCGATTTCGATTTCGACTTCGACGATATGGGCCCGCGCGGGGTGCCGTACATGGACGAGGTGCCGGGTCTTTCGCTGGTGCCGGGTGGTGCGGAAGCCGGTGCGCCGCACAACGGTTTCATGCCGGGTACCGGGGTTCCCGAAGCCGTGGTGCCGGGTATACCCGAGTTCGGTATGCCGGACGCGGGATCCCAGCCCTCCGGCGGTATTCCGGGCTTCGACGGTATCCCGGGCCTGGGCGAGGGGTTCCCGGCTCCGGGCGACGAAGGTTTCGGTGCTCCGGACGATTTCGGGCTGCCGTCGCCGGGAGACGCGTTCCAGACCGATATTTTCGATCTGCCGAACCTCGGCCAGGGCCCGGACTGGTCGCCGAAATCGGTGGCGCAGGAACCGGGTTCGGACCGGGGTTTCGATCTGGCGGGTCTCTTCGGCCGGCGGGAGCCGGGGGAGACGCGGCCCGGCGAACGCGATGACCGGGAGCGCGACCAGGACGAGGAAGACGACGGCCTCGGCGTGGACGCCTTCGACGCGAACGGGATACACGCCAATTTCGATGCCGGGTGGTTCGGATTCTCCGACGCCGGCTCCATGGCCGTCGATTCCAATTGGACGCTCGATATCACCATGGGCCCGAACGGTGTCGCGATCGACACCGACTGGGATCTCGACATCACCGTCGGTGACGCGAGCCTGCTCGACGATCGTCTGGACCAATACCTGGACTGGGCGCAGCGGCCGGGCGAAATCGCTGGGAATCCGTCGCAGGCGGCCGGCGGCCGGCCCGGATCGGCGGACGCCGAAGTAGCGGCGGCCGAGGGTGTCGCGGCAGCGGCCGGGAGTCCCGCGGCGGCGGCGGTTCCCGGGGTTCCGGGTCCCGTGGGGCCCGGCTCCGCCGCCGCGTCCGGTGCGGCACCGGGACCGTTCGGTGCGCCCGGCGGGCCCGCGCCCACGGCGGCCGTGGCTCCGGCTCCGATGGCACCCGCCCCCGTCGCTCCGCCGCCGATGCCCGCGCCGATGGCGCCGCCCGCACCCGTGGTGCCCGCCCCGTTGCCGCCGCCGGTGGCTCCGGCGGCGATGGCCCCGGCTGCACAACCGGTGGCGGCCACCCCACTGCAGAGCACGGTCCAGCCCGATCTGGCGACGACCCCGATGGCGCACGTCTTCCATCCGCCCGCGGGTCCTTCGCCGCTCACCGCCCCGAAGGCGCAACTGCCCGACCTGTTCCAGCGCACGCCACCGCCCGAACGCGAACCGCAGCCCCCGGCCGCTCCGGGAAGCCCGGACGCGACCACGGTCGTCGTGCCGACCACCACGACTCCGGTCACCACCGGCGCCACCACGACCCCGGACACCACGACCACCGGGCCGGACGGGTCCACCACCACCGGCGACGGCAGCACCACCTCGGTGGACGGCAGCACCACGACGGGTATCGACGGCAGTTCCACCACCTCTCCCGACGGCTCCACGACCTCGCCGGAAACCACCTCCGGCAGTGCTGGATCGACCACCGGCTCGTCGACGGAATCGACCACCTCCACCGGTGAGTCCACCTCGTCGACCGGCGACTCGGGCAGTGTGACCACCACCACACCAGTACCGTCCGGCACCACCGGCGACGGCGGGACCACCACCGATCCGATCGGTGAATCCGGCACGGGCACGCCGTCCACCGGCGGCCAGGATTCCGGCGTCACCCCGGCCCCGGTGGACGGGTCCTCCGCGGAGGTCCCGACGGTCGACCAGCCGTCGCCGCAGGTCCCCACGGTGAGCATGCCCGCCCAGCAGCCGAGCGCCCCGGAACCGGCGGCTCCGACCATGCCGAACCACGTACCCACACCCCTTCCGACACAACAAGTGCAGCCGATTGCCGACCATCAGTCGGTGTACGTTCCGTACGATGTCCACGGGGTGGCTGCCGCGGCCTACACCGATCACGCGGTGTACGGACTCGCCGGTAGCGCCCTCGCCGGGGATCCGTCGACTGGTTTGCTGCCGCATACCGCCGCGGTGACCCACGACACGATCGCCGATCCCGGTCACTGGGTAATCCTCTGACCGTTCCCGGCCGCACCGGTAGTTTCGCTGCCGGGTGGTCGGGTGATGTGCGACCGCCGATCTCCGGTGGGTGAGCGGCCGCCGACGGCCGGGAAGATTTCCGACCGCTCGCGGTCGGTGCACGTGTAGTTGTGACCAAGAGTGAGGAGCTGGGCTTTGTCTGCCGTAGCCGGACCCCGAGCCGCCACGGTGAAGAATCCGGATGTGATGGCCCCGCTCATCCAGATCATCGATGAGCTGCGCGACGTCAGCCGGACCGCGAGCCGTAACGACCTGCGGGGACGCCTCGGCATGGTGCGGGCCCGGGTCGCCGACAGCCGGGTGCGGCTGGTGGTGGTGGGTCCGCCGAAGAGCGGGATGAGCACACTGGTCAACGCGTTGGCCGAAGCTCCCATCAGCGCCACGGACGCGCCGATCAGCGTCCCCGCGATCGTCGAGTACGGCCCCGACCCCAGCGCCACCCTGATCCGGCGGGAAGGTGGTGGTCGAATCCGGCGCCAGCCCGTCGATCCGCTGAATCCCGGCCCGGCGCTGATGGCCAAGGGCGTGATCCGCGCCGATTTCACCCAGCCGAGTTCGCTGCTGGCCGAGGGGATCGTGCTGATGGACGCGCCCGGCGCGGCTCTGCAGGAGCGTACGACCTGGTCCATGATCGCCGCCGCCGACGCGGTTCTCTACGTGAGTGACGCGTCCGCCGAGTACACCCACGACCAGATCGCGCACCTGCGCCGGATCGGCCAGGTCTGCCCCACCGTGATCTGCGTCCTCAACAAGATCGACCGCAACGCCCACTGGGCGCATGTGCAGGAACGCAACCGCGCGCTACTGGATTCGGCAGGCCTGGGATTCGCGGTGGCGCCGGTCTCGGCCGAAATCCACCACGATGCGCTTCGGTCCGGCAATCAGCAGCGCGCGATCGAATCCGGCGTGCCGCAACTGATCGAGCATCTCCGCGAATACGTGGTGGCCCACGCCGACGCGACGGCGGTGAAATCCGCCGTCCGCGATATCCAGCTGGTCGGCGACCACCTGGGTGTCGTGCTGCGTACCGAGGCGGATGCCCTGCGCGATCCCCGCCGCCGCGCCCATGTGACCCAGCAGCTGGCCACCGCCCGCGACCAGGCCGATCAGCTACGGCAGCGGACCGCCACCTGGCAGATCACGCTCGCCGACGGCAGTACCGAGCTCATGGCCGATATCGAACACGATCTGCGGCATCGGTTGCGCACGCTCGCGCGCGACGCGGAGACCGAGATCTCGCGCACCGATCCGGCCGCCCGCTGGACCCGTTTCGGTGAACAGCTCGAAGGGCGTATCGCCGAGGCCGTGGCGGAGAATTTCGAGACCGCGAACTATCGCGCCGAAGAACTCGCCGAGCAGGTGGCAGCCCGGTTCCCGGCCGATCACCGGCGGCCCGACCTGCCCGATATCCGGCCGCAGTATCCCTCCGACCTCTTGGAGAACGTGGCCCCCCTGGAACCGCTGCAGAGCGCGAAAGCCGGTGTGGCGGAACAGTTCCTGTCGGCACTGCGCGGCTCCTACGGCGGTATCCTGATGGTCGGCCTGGCCACCAGTCTGCTGGGGATGTCGCTGGTGAACTGGTATTCGGCCGGTGCGGGCATCCTGCTCGGCCTGCACGCGCTGTGGGAGGACCGGCGGACGCGCCGCGCCCGCCGTCAGGCCGAGGCGAAGGTGGCGCTGTCGCGCCTGATGGACGATGTCGTCTTCCAGGTCGGCAAGGAGTCGCGGACCCGGCTGCGGGAGGTGCAGCGAGTGCTACGCGATCACTTCACCGATATCGCCACCGATGCGCTGCGCGCGGCCGACGAAGCCCTGCGGGTGGCCGAGGAGGCGGGCGCGCAGTACGGCGACCGGGGCGTCGAACGCCTTGCCCGCCTGGACACCGATCTGGGCAAACTCCGCGATCTGCGGCGTCAGGCGGAGACCATCGCCGCCGCCTGACGTCGCGGTTCAGCGCGGCCGGCTCCGCCAGGGAGTACCGCTGTTCTTGGTGTGGGCCGGCCGGAAGCTTCCGGCCGGCTGGGACCCCTCGGCCCGGATCAGGTGGGTGACCGCGTTGATCAGGGCGAGGTGGGTGAACGCCTGCGGGAAATTGCCCAGGTGCCGCCCGGTATGCGGATCGATCTCCTCGGCGTAGAGCTTGAGCGGGCTGGCGTGGGTGAGCAGCCGCTCACACAGACTGCGGGCGCGGTCCACGTCGCCGATCTCGACCAGTGCCGACACCAGCCAGAACGAGCAGATGGTGAAGGTGCCCTCGGTGCCGGAGAGTCCGTCGTCGGTGGTGTCGGTGCGGTAGCGCAGGACGAGACCGTTCACGGTGAGCTCGTCGGCGATCCCGCGGACGGTGGCCCGCACCCGCGGGTCGTCGGGCGGCAGGAACCGGGTCAGCACCACCAGCAGCAGTGACGCGTCGAGGGAGGTGCCGCCGTACACCTGGGTGAAACGACCCCGGTCGTCCAGACCGTGGGACAGGATGTCGGACCGGATCTCGGCAGCGATCTTGCGCCATTCCCGGGCGATCCGGGCCTGGCCGTGCACCTCGGCCAGGTGTGACCCGCGGTCCAGCGCCACCCAGCACATCACCTTCGACGAGGTGAAATGCTGCGGCTCGCCGCGCACCTCCCACAGGCTGCGATCGGGTTTGCGCCAATTCGCGATGGCGGCGTCCACCTGTCGTTTCAGCATGGGCCACAGGGTTTCCGGAACATGCTGGCGGGACTTCACATGCAGGTAGACCGCGTCCAGCATGGTGCCCCAGATATCGTGCTGATCCTGGTCGTAGGCGCCGTTGCCGATCCGCACCGGGCGGGCGCCGCCGTAGCCGGACAGATGGTCGAGGGTGGTCTCGGGGAGTTCGCGTTCCCCGCCGATCCCGTAGAGCACCTGCAAGGGGACCGGTTCGCCGTCGGAGCCGGTGGTGGCGTCGTGCAGGAAGGCGAAGAAGTCGTCGGCCTCGCGATCGAGCCCGAGGGTGTACAGACCCCACAGCGCGAAACTGGAATCGCGCACCCACGAGTACCGGTAGTCCCAGTTGCGTTCGCCGCCCGGGGTCTCGGGTAGCGAGGTCGTGCCCGCCGCCATCAGGGCCCCGGTGGGGGCGTAGGTGAGGCCTTTCAGCGTGAGCGCGCTGCGTTGCAGATATTTGCGCCAGGGATGGTCGGGGAAATCTCCGAGGGTGATCCACTGCCGCCAGCATTCGATCGTGGTCCACATCTTGTCCGCGGCCTCGTCGAAGGTCTGCGGCGCGGGCAGTTCGGACCAGGTGAGCGCGACGTAGGCGCAATCGCCCTCGGTCATCCGGGTGCGGGCGCGCGCCTCGCGGCCTTCGAGTCCGAGGCGCAGATCGGTGGTGAGGACCAGTGTCGGGCCCGCGGTCGCGTCGGCCGAGCAGACGGCCGTGGCCTCCTCGTACACCTTGCCGGTGTACTCCCACTGCGCGGCGGCCCGGTGGTAGTCGAACGAGGGTTCGCAGCTGAGCTCCAGTTCGACCGTGCCGCTCACGCATTTCACCGTGCGCAGCAGCATATGGCCGGCATCCCAGTCGGTCGGCGTGCGGCGGTGGGTGCGGCTGCGCTGGTCGGTGCTGTGCCAGGGACCCAGGACCAGGGCGTCGCGAATGATGAGCCAGCCGGTGGCGGTCTGCCAGGTGGTCTCCAGGATCATCCCGCCGGGCAGGTAACGCCGGGCGGCGGGCACCGTGTGCCCGTACGGGCCGAGCCGGAAATGCCCGGCGCTGCGATCCAGCAGAGCGCCGAACACGCTGGGCGAATCCGGGCGCGGGACGCACATCCATTCCACCGAGCCGTTGCTGGCGATCAGGCAGGTGGTCTCACAATCGGACAGGAACGCGTAATCGTCGATGGTCGGGAAATTGCCCTGGGGCCGCTGGGGGTCCGGCGGAAAGGCGCCGGTCCCGCTCTCGGCGGGTGCGTGCTCGGGAGTCGGCATAACCCATCATGTGTCGCCCGCGCCCGGCTCGTCCACCTCAGCGTCCGGTGCGGCGGATCCTGGCCAGCCAGGCGGCGAGTTCGACCTTGCCGGTGGCGTCGGCGCTCAGCTCATCGGCCCGATCGGCGACGGCATCGGTGATCCGGCCGTAGTAGTGGTCGGGTCGCAGGTCCTCGATCTCCCAGCCGGGACCGGCGAACGCGTCGCGGATGAGGTCGGCGCCGATCCGCGGCCCGAAACCGGGTTCGGCGTCGGAGAGCGCCAGGATATGTACCCGGCCACCCGCCGCGCACAGTACGCCCAGGGTGCGCACATACGCGGCGCGCGCGTCGGCGTCCTCCAGGAACACATGGAACAGCGCGCTGTCGACGACGGTGTCGAAGACACCCAGCGACCCCGTGCCGGACTCGGGGGGCGCGACCATATCGGCGACCTCGAACCGGGCCTCCGGTACGCCCTTGGCGGCGGCATTGCGGCGGGCGTAGGCGATCGCGCTGGGGGAGAGGTCGAGGCCGAGGACGTCGTATCCCAGCGCGGTGAGCGCGATGGTGTGCTCACCGGCGCCGGTACCGGGATCGAGCACCCGGCCGCCGATCAGGCCGGCGCGTTCCAGCGCGAGGATCGCGGGCTGCGGTTCACCGATGATCCACGGCGCGGTGTCGTTGTCGTAGGCGGAGTTCCATACCTCGGTGGTCTCTGTCATACCTCCAGGCTGCAACCTCGACCCGACTCGAGGTCAAGACCGGATATCCGGGTGTTCTACGCTGGTCGCCGTGGAGCGTATTGCCGACTGGTGGGACGGGTTCGAGATGTGGGTGGCGGGGCTGCCCTTCATACCCCAGTTCCTCGTGGTGCTGGCCGGCATGGTGCCGATCAGTTTCGGTATCGCCTATCTGATCGACCGGGGCCTGCGGCTGGCCGCCGCCGCGCTGGGCCGCGAGGACCGCGACTCCGGAAACGAGGCGTGCTGATGCCGCGCTCACGCGTGCAGCTGGCGCTGGTGGCGCTGCTGGTGCTGGTGCTCATCGCCTGGCTGCTGACCAGGTGAGCCCCGCCATGCCCGCGATACGCCGCCGCCTTCTCGCCGCCGTGGTGGCGCTACCCCTGCTGGTATCGGCGTGTGCGGGCGGCTCCAGCGACGTGGTCGGCGGTACCGCCGCCGACGGTAGCGGGGGCACCGTCGACCTGTACGCGTACGCCATCCCGAAGCCGGGCTACGACCTGGTGATCCCCGAGTTCAACAAGACCGAGGCCGGTGACGGGGTGGAGGTGCGCCAGTCCTACGGCGCCTCCGGGGACCAATCCCGCAAGATCGCCCGCGGGGCCCCCGCCGATGTGGTGAGTTTCTCCCTCGAACCCGATATCACCCGGCTGGTGGACGCCGGCCTGGTGGATCCGGACTGGAACGCCGACGCCACCCGGGGCGTGCCGTTCGGTTCGGTGGTGTCGCTGGTGGTCCGGACGGGCAATCCCAAGGGCATCCGGGGCTGGGACGATCTGCTGCGCCCCGATGTCGAGGTGGTCACCCCGAACCCGTTCAGTTCGGGATCGGCGAAATGGAATCTGCTGGCACCCTATGCCGCGGCCAGCGACGGCGGGCGTAACCCCCAGGCCGGAATCGACTATCTGGACCAGATGCTCACCCATGTCCGGGTGCAGCCGAAATCCGGGCGCGAAGCCACCGAGGCCTTCCTCCAGGGCACCGGGGACGTGCTGATCAGCTACGAGAACGAGGCGCTGTTCGCGCAGCGGCACGGCGATCCGGTCGAGCACGTCGTCCCGGAGCAGACCTTCAAGATCGAGAACCCGGTGGCGGTGCTCGAACACGCCCAGCATCCGGACCAGGCCCTGGCCTTCCGCGATTTCCTGTACACCCCGCGGGCACAGAAGGCCTGGGCCGAGGCCGGGTTCCGGCCGGTCGACCCGGGTGTGGCCGCCGAATACGCCGATGTGTTCCCGCAACCCGCGACCCTGTACACCATCGCCGACCTCGGCGGCTGGGAAACGGTGGAGGACGAACTGTTCGCCCCGGACTCCGGATCCATCGCCGTGGCCTACGACAACGCGACCGAGTAGCCGGGTGACCCGGACCACACGCGATACTCGATACTCGTGACCGAACACAGCCCCGCCGTCGCGGCCGCGCCCGCCGGCTCCGCGGACCCTTCCGCCGCGCCCCGCCGACCACTGCGGTCCCGGCTGGGCTTCTCCGGTTCGGTCGGCCCGCTCGGTATCGCCACCGCCATGCTGTGGCTCAGCGTGATCGTGCTGCTGCCGCTGGCCGCGCTCACCGTCAGCGCGTTCGACGACGGCTGGTCCGGTTTCTGGGGCGCGATCACCGATTCGACGGCGCTGGCCGCACTGCGGGTGACGGTGCTGGTGTCGGTGGTGGTCGCGCTGATCAACGTGGTGATGGGCACGCTGATCGCCTGGGTGCTGGTGCGCGACGACTTCCCGGGCAAGGGCGCGGTGAACGCGCTCATCGATCTGCCGTTCGCGCTGCCCACCATCGTCGCCAGTATCGTGCTGCTGGCCCTGTACGGGCCCAACAG